>CAZYCB010000103.1:0-2290 GCA_964645735.1 uncultured bacterium
ATCTCCTTCTGCTGGTCGTAGAGACCGTCGAGAACGCGGCGTTCCTCCTCGAGCTTGCGCGCGAAGAGCCGGGCGCGGAGGATCTTCATCGCGTTGTCCCTGTTCCTGTGTTGAGACCTCTCGCTCTGGCACTGCACGACGAGACCCGTTGAAAGGTGGGTGATCCTCACCGCGCTGTCCGTCTTGTTCACGTGCTGCCCGCCCGCTCCGCTCGCCCGGTACGTGTCCACCCTCAAGTCGTCGGATTTGATCTCCACTTCGACATCGCTCTCGATCTCGGGGTAGACGAACACCGACGCGAAGGACGTGTGCCGGCGATGCGCGGCATCGAAGGGCGAGAGACGAACGAGGCGGTGAACGCCGCTTTCGGATTTGAGCGTCCCGTAGGCGTTGGTCCCTTTTATTTCCATGGAGACGCTCTTGACGCCCGCTTCTTCTCCCGGCAGAAGATCGAGTATGCGCGCGTCGAATCCCCTGCGCTCGCAGTACCGCTTGTACATGCGCAGCAACATCGCCGCCCAATCCATCGATTCTGTCCCCCCGGCGCCGGGATGGATGGAGAGAATCACGTCGCGCTTGTCGTCGGGACCGGAGAAGAGAAGAGAGAGCTCCATCGAATCGAGGTCCTTCTCGATCGCATCCAGGTCGGATGACAGCTCGTCGAAGACCGACGGGTCGTTCGTCTCTTCTGCGAGATCGATGAGTTCCGCGCACTCGCCGATCAACGCGGAGACACGCTCGATCGGCTCGACCGCCGACTTGATCGAGCTCACTTCGCGAAGCGTCTCTTCGGACCGTTTCTTGTCCTGCCAGAATTCCTGATCGGCCATCGCCGCTTCCAGCTTACCGAGGCGCGATTTGAGTGTTTCGATGTCAAAGAAACTCCTTGAGTTTGTCCTTCTTCTCCCCGAGGACTTTCAGCTTCTCCCTCAGTTCATCCTGCTGCGCCACCTCGTGACCTCCTTGTGGGCCGTTACCTGGGCACCCGGTCCGCTCGCCCGTTCAGCAACCGTTCTTTTCCCTCGAATCCTCCGCGAGAAGCGCGTCGACGACGCGATCCACTTCGGCGAGAACGAGAGGGAGGGACTTTGTCGTGTCGAGGACGACATCCGCTTCACCGTAAGAACGCTCCAGCTCGCGCTGGCTGTCGAGACGAGCGTCGATCTGCAGCTCCGTCGCTCCGCCTTTCGCGGCGAGCCGTCTCTTCTGCTCGTCGCGCGAGACGCGGAGCGCGATGACGAGATCGATCTCGAACGGAACGCTCACCTCGACAAGAAGCGCCGCGTCGACAACGGCCAGCGCCGCCCCCGCCGCTTCGCATTCCTCGAGCTTCGAGCGGCACACCTCCAGCACGGCGGGGTGTACGATGCCGTTCAGCGCCTCGAGGGCCCCGCGGTCGGCAAAGACGATCTTCCCCAGCTTCACCCGGTCGACGAGGCCGTCGGTGAGAACGCCGTCGCCGAACCTTTCCCTGATCGCGCCAACGACTCCCTCGTCCTCGACGAGAATGTCGTGAGCGACGCGATCGGCGTCGATGTGAACCGCTCCTCTTTCCACGAGGTGCGCGGCGATCGTCGATTTACCCGCGCCCGATCCGCCGGCGAGTCCGATGACTTTCATGCCCCGGTCATCTCCCCGTCAAGTATGCGCCTCGAGCCAGTTGTTTCCAACACCCATATCTGCTTTGAGAGGGACCTCGAGACGTATGGCGTTCTCCATCCCTTCGCGGACGATGACTTTCGCCTCTTCGAGTTCCTCCGACGGAACGTCGAAGAGCAATTCGTCGTGGACCTGCATGATCATGCGAGCGCGCAGACCCCTCTTTTCCAACTCTCCGTCGATGCGCACCATCGCCGCCTTGATGATGTCCGCGGCGGTTCCCTGGATCGGCGTGTTCACCGCGGTGCGTTCGGCGAAAGAACGCGTGCGGTGGTCGGGACTCGACATGTCGGGCAGGTGCCGCACGCGGCCGAGTAGCGTCGTCACCGCCTTCTCCCTTCGCGCGCGCTCGATCGTCTCGTCGATGAATCTGCGCACTCCCGGGTAGCTGTTGAAGTAATCCTCGATGAATTTCCTCGCGTCCTCGACCCCGATGCCGAGCGACTGAGCGAGCCCCCTTGCCCCCATCCCGTAGATGATCCCGAAATTGACCGTCTTCGCGCGCGAACGCATCTCGTCGGAGACCTCCTCCGGCCGGACCCCCATGATCCGCGCGGCCGTCCGGCGGTGAACGTCGGCGTCCTCGGCAAACGCCTTCATGAGTTCGACGTCCTGAGACAGATGCGCCACG
>CAZYCB010000104.1:0-6619 GCA_964645735.1 uncultured bacterium
CGGCGTCGGGAGACCTGCTGTCGAGAAGCGCGCCGAGCGAAAGGGTCTTCTTGAACAGCAGGGTCAAACCTTTGTCGCCGAGAGGTTGGCGGATGCCCGACGGATCGACCGTGACGAAGCTGTCGCTCCCCGTCTTGAGGGCGATCGTGCACGCGTTCGGCGAGACGATCTCCTTGACGGCGTCCGTGACGCGCGTGAAGAACTCCCGCACATCTCTCGCGTAATCCGTGAGTGCGCTCAGATCGTAGAACGCCGTCATGATCCTCTGCGTGTCGCGAGCATCCAGCTGCGCTTTTGGCGCCGGCGCCCTGAGCTGTTTTTGCAGTGTGCTGAACTCTTCGGGAAGCTCGCGGCCGATGTCCGCCCGGACGTAGTCCTGCGCGCGGTCGAGGTAGTGCCTCGCCTCGAAAGTGTTTCCCGACGCGGCGTGTATGAGCCCGATCTTCGACAGCGCCTTCAGGGCGTACCGGTACTTCGACAACGACGTGTACTGCCCCGCCGCCCTCTCGTAGTGTTCGAGAGCCTCCGTCTGGCGGCTCTGTTCGATCTCCAGATCCCCGAGGATTTCCTCGATCTGAGCGTTCTCGTACTTGGAGCCGATGCGCTGGACGAGATCGAACGCCTTCCGCGCGTGCTCTCTGGCCTCGTCGTACCGCTTGCTTTTGAGCGCGATCGAAGAAAGCCGCCGGTAC
Source organism: uncultured bacterium (assembly GCA_964645735.1). Lineage (GTDB taxonomy): Bacteria > Krumholzibacteriota > Krumholzibacteriia > WVZY01 > WVZY01 > CAZYCB01. The sequence continues at coordinate 693 of CAZYCB010000104.1, forward strand.
GCGCCCATCTCCTCGTTGATCGCCCCCATCTTTATGGCGATGTCGAGCGATTGGGCGTAGTGTCGTCCCGCGGTCTGAAGATCTCCCTGTTCGACGGCGATATCGCCGAGCGTCATGTAGTTTCCAGGAATCGCCTGGGCGTGAACCTCGTCGAGCATCTCGCACACGGCGAGACTCTCGCGGCACTTCGCTTCCGCCTCCTTGAAGTTGCGCATGTCCACGAAGAGAAGAGCCAGGTTCAGGTAGCCGGCCGCGATTCCCGCACGATTGTTCTGTCTCCGCTTGAGCATCAAGCTCGTGTTGTAGTGCTCGAGCGCCTTCTCGTACTCGGCCTTCGCCTGGTAGGCCAGCGCGAGGTTGTTGAAGCTCGCCGCCGCCGCGTTTTCGTCCCCCGCCCGCTCCCTCAGCCGGGCGCTCTGCTCGTAGTACGAGATGGCCTCGTCGTACCGGCTGCTGTTGTAGTGGACGACGCCCATGAGGTTAAGCGCCTGAGCCACGATGAGCGGATATTGATTGGGGTTCAACGTGTTCAGACTCAGACGGCACGATTCCATCGATCCGTCGTAATCGCCGAGCCTGTACTGGAGCCACCCGATATCGTTGAGAAGACGCGCCTGATCCGGTATGGAGAGGGCCGACTGGAGTTCGAATCTGATGGAGTCGAGGAGTTCGAGCGCGCGTTTGTACTCTCCGCGTCTTTCCCACCAGTCCGCGAGGAGCCGAAGGCTCGTGCTGAGGAGGGAAGCGCACTTGAGTTTCTGGTCGACTTCGGCATTCTCGATGAGTTCCTCGCACGCGAGCACTCGATCTGCGAAGGGGAGCGTGTCGATGATGCTGCCGCCCGCTATCTCGGGGTAGAGAGCGATCACGACGGGATCCCGCTTCTCGCTCTTCGTGTCTTTCAAATGCCTGACGAGATGTTTCGCCGCAAGCTCGGCGTCGTTCGCTTTCAATGCGTGAAAGAGAAGGAAGCTCGCGGGAAAATACCCCGGCTCTTCCGCCGCCAGGGCCAGCGACCGGTGGAGCGTCCGCCGGCGTGCGGGAACAATGCGTTCGTAGATCAGCCGTCTTACGCCCCCGCTTCTCAATCCGAGAAAGAGCGTGTGGGCGCCCCTTGCCGGCGCTTGCCGGTACACCTGCGCGACCATTCCGAGCGAGGCGAGGCGGTGCGCGGCGTAAGGGATCCCGTGCTCGCTTTCCGGGAACACGGAGAGCACGACGTCGACCGGCAGGGAGAAACGTGCCACGGCGAGAAACTCGAGAAGCTGCCTTTCCTCCGCGGAGATGCGGCCGAGCACCAGATCGATGGGCTCGCCCTCCGAGCTCCTGTCGGCCTCCGAGACCGATTCCAAACGCCCCAGCACCGACTCGACGTAATCCTCGAGCAGTTCATCGCCGCCGCGAAGCGCGATCGTCTCGCAGCGCGCCCTCCGCTGATTTCTGAGCTTGCCCAGAAACTCGGCCGTTTCTTGGGATGCGCCCGACGGCTGAACGCTCATGACCACGGAGCCTCTGGGGAACGAATCCGATTCCGCCATCGAGGCGGAGAACTCGGAGCTGGCGAGCATCTTCTCGTCGATGTCATCGATGAACCACACGGGAGGGAGGGCCGATTTGCCCGTTGCCGGCGTCTCCGCCGCCTGCGCGAGCTTGGAACGCGTTTTCGCGTAGAGATCCCACTCGTCGAGCACGAACACCTCGCGCTCGCCCCTCTCGCCGAGACGGCGCACCGCCTCGGCGATGAGTCGCGTCTTGCCGCAGAGCGGAGCGCCTTCGAGCACGGTCACCGAGCCGTCCTCCGCGATACGCTCCTCGAGGCGCTCCCCGGCGGCCCGAATGGCGCCTTCGGTGTCTCGTTCCGGTTTCGAAGGAAACGGGTGGAGGAGCGGTTCCCCGAGCGGAGCTCCGAAGAGCGTTTCGTAAATCTCGCCCGTCGATGCGATCTCTCCGCGCGCGATCGATTCGGCCGCGTGGAGCAAGCGGGCGCGGAAAGCCGGTTCATCGGCCGGTGACGCGGGTGCCGGGAGAGGGCGGATGTATCTCGAAACGAATTCCGCCAGAAGAAAGGCGTGATGACCGCGGCGGTCGCTCAAATCGGGGTACTCGAAGCTCTCCCAGGCCGCGCGCACGCGAGAGCCCGCGGCAGCGCGGCCGCCGGAAACCGGCGCGTGGGACTCCACGCGGACGGGCGTCGCGTACGCCGGCGGAAGGAGGACCCATCCGCCCGAGTCGTCCCTTCCGATCGCTTCTGGAAAGAGTCCTGTCGCGAAGAAGCAGTGTTTCTCGAAAAGCGCGAACGTGCGCAGAAGCGCGTCGATCAGGTTCGCAAGCTGGGCATCATCCGTATGCTCGAGATCCAACAGATCGAACCACGGCGTGAGTATCTCGACGCGATCGCCTTCGAGCGTCGACGACACAACGCCTGCGCACAGCGCCGCGCCGATGACGCGGGCGGCATCGGACCTGTACGCCAAGACTACGGGAGAAAAACTCGCCAGCGTCCTCGATCCCAGGCTGAAGAGACGGAATTTCTTCTCGGTGATCGGATCGACGAGCGCAGATATACGCCACGCACCGGCCTGATGGTCGCGGTCTATTTTCTCGAGATTCCTCTTTTTGGATGACGGATAGCGTAACACGGAACAGCGCCGCCTTCGCGAGAAAGGGAGAAAGCGTATCGTCCCCACGCCGCAAGGTGTTCACACAGCTCTCTCGTAAAGAATATTGACGTGTAAAGGAATTTTACGCTCGAACACGCGTCAGGGCAAGGGGGTAATCGTGCGCTCCCAAAATCACGGGAAGTATAATATTCTTCCGCAGTTCTGGCAGGTGAGGAAGGAGTCTTTCAGCTTGAGCGACGGGTACGACGTGGGAAGGGTGACGAAACAACCGAGGCAGAGGTTGGTCGTCACGGGAACCACGGCCCTCCCGTAGGATTTCGACAGTCTTTCGTAACGGTTGAGAAGCTGCGGGCGGATGCGTTTGGCGAGGTTCGCGCGAGCCTTGTGGAGTTCGGCCATCCCATCGAGTTTGAAGCCCATCTGCTTCATTTCGGAAGAGGTGTCCGCGTCGTTAACCTCCTTCATCATCAGGTCGAGATCCTGAAGCGCCACGAGGAGTTTGACCTGTTCTTCCATGCTCGACATACTACGCTGATGCGAGAGTTTCCTGAAGCTCGCTGAAGCTCGTCACCTCCATGAGTTTTTTTCTGAGCGCGGCGGACTTGATCAGTTCGACGAGATGTCCCAAGACCTGAAGGTAGAGGTTATCTCTGTCCTGGGGAGGGGCGATGATGAGGAAAAAAAGATGCGTTGGTTTGCTGTCCAACGCATCAAAGTCGATGCCGGCGGACGACCGGGCGAAAAGCACTGTGAGTTCTTTTACCGCGAGCGATCGTCCGTGCGGAAAAGCAACACCCTTGCCGATCGCGGTGCTGCCGAGGCTCTCACGGTTCAACAGCATGTCGAGGAGAAGATCCTTGTCTTTGAAATGGAGCTTGTCCCCGATGCAGCCGACCATTTCGGCGAGAGCATCACGCTTGTTCGTCGCCGTCACGTCGAAGATACAAAGCGACTCGTGAAAAAACTCTGCAAGTTCGTGGGGTTTCATCATTGCCCGAGTGGTTCGTGGATACACAGCGGACCGTACCATAAAGCACCCGGGTCCACAATACTAAATATGTGCCCTTCCGGATGGAATTGTTGCTATAGTGGTGCTCGCCATGGAACTTAGTCGATCTGAGGGGCTTGTCATTCGCGTCACCGGCAAGGAGGTTTGGGTCAAAACCGGTGAAACAACGATTCCATGCCTGCTAAGGGGCCGGTTTCGCAAGCAAAAAGCGGATTTCCAGATCGTCGCCGGCGACAGGGTCGAGCTGTCGCTGCGCGGGAATCAGGCGACCTCGGCAGCCATAGAATCGGTCCTTCCCAGGCGCTCGTGGTTGTCGCGGTACACCGCGGGACGCGATGCCGCCGAGCGAGTGATCGTCGCGAATATCGACACGCTCTTCCTGGTCGAATCCGTGCGTTCGCCAGACGCGGACTTTCGTTTCGTCGACCGGGTCCTCGTTGCCGCCGGGCACGGAAAAGTCGACGTGCGCATCTGTCTCAACAAGACCGACCTCATCGAACGCGAAGACGAGATAACGCGTTTCCTGTCGATCTACGAGCCTCTCGGATACCCCGTCATCCGCACCAGCGCTGAAACGGGGGAGGGAATTGCCGATGTAGCCTCGTGCCTGAGGGGCGGGATCTACGCCTTCGTGGGCCGATCCGGCGTGGGCAAAAGCTCTCTCCTGAACCGGATCGTTCCCGGTCTCGACCTGAGAGTGGGGGGAGTGATGGAGAAGACGGGGAGGGGCCGCCACACGACGACGTATTCGCAGCTCTTCGCCATCGAGCGCGGATTCGTGGCCGACACGCCGGGGATGCAGACCTTCGGATTTCCAGGGTCGGACAAGAGGGATCTCGCCGCGTGCTTCGCGGAGATTCGTCCGCTGGACGGGCAGTGCCGGTTCAGCCCCTGCACGCATTCCCACGAGCCGGACTGCGCCGTCAAGGAGGCGGTGGAGGAGGGGACGATTGCCCCGACGCGATACGAGAGCTACCTCGACTTGCTCTCCGAAATCGAACTCCGCGACAAGAACCGGTACGCATGACCCGTATCCGCCGCTGACATTCATGGGCGTCACGAAAACAATAGAGCGAAGGGGCAAACGGCTTCTCGTCGGGCTCGCCTCGCGCCTGGTGAAAACGACTCCGATGTCCTCCGAGGAAATCCGCGCGGCGAACCCGAAGCGGATTCTCGTCGTGAGGCAGCAGAACCAAATGGGGGACCAGCTCCTCGCGATTCCCGCGTATCGCGCGATCAAAGAGTCGCTCGGCAGTGTGGAGCTCAGTGTCATTACCGCGCCGATCAACCGCGACGTTCTTCTCAACAACCCCTACGTGGATCATGTTTTTACGTACAACAACCGGGATCTCGCCGGAACGATCCGCATGATCCGCGATATCCGCGGCATGCGCTACGACCTCGCGATCGTCCTCCACACGGTGTCCTTCTCGTTCACGAGCGCGCTCATCGGACTTCTCTCGGGCGCCCGGATCCGGGTAGGCTCGACCTCCGATCCGTTCGGAAATTCCCTCGGCGGTGCCTTCTACCACCTCGAGCTTCCGCTCCCGGAGGCACGCGAGCTCGCGCAGATGAACGAGGCGGAGCACAACGTGTATCCGCTGCGCGCCCTCGGTATCGACACCCGGGACCTGAGCCCGATCGTCGTTCCCGGTCCCGCGAGCCTGTCGTTCGCCCGCGAGTTTCTCGGGCGGACGACGAAGCCCGATAGGAAACGAATCGTCGTTCATCCGGGGGCCGGCAAGGCGGCGAACGTGTGGCCGCCGTCGAATTTCGCCGAGGTCGTGAACCGTCTCGCTGCGCGGGTCGAATTCGATCTCTGCGTCGTCAGGGGGCCCCGGGATGCGCACGCCGTCGAAGAGTTCGGACGCGCCGTTCGCGTCCCGTACGCGCTCCTCGAGGGGCGTCCGATCGGCGACGTCGCCGCGGTGCTCCGGTCATCCGACCTGGTGTTGTGCAACGACACGGGGATCATGCATGTCTCGTGCGCCGTGGGGGCAGCGACGCTGGCCGTGTTCGGGCCGACCGATCCGGTCCGATGGGCCCCTCGATGCGCGAATCTCACCGTTGTTCGCGCGAAGGACGGCGATCTTCGGCAGCTCGATCCCGGATCCGTTCTGGAGGGAGTGCTGCGCCTGCTCGGGTTAGTAGATCGTACTGAGGGTGATCCTCAGAGTTAGGGTCTGTCTGGAGTCGACGGCGACGCTGTTGTTCCACACGTGATAGCCGGCTTTCTTGACGGTGAACTGGTGACGACCCGCCTCGACGCTACGGCCCGCCTCGACGGCGGCATGGAA
>CAZYCB010000105.1:0-3404 GCA_964645735.1 uncultured bacterium
GCCACTTGTCGCACACGATATTGTTCGATGAGAGCGCGTCGAAGCCCGCATCCTCGAGCACCGAGGCAAGCTTCTTCGAGAAGCTGTCCGCCCCCTTCGGGTACTTGCCGACGATGAGGCGCCCCATCTTGCGGAACGACACCTGGCCTGGCTGAAGGAACGAGCACGTCATGCGGCACACGCCTCCGAACACGTTCGCAAACTCACGCGCAATGACTTCCTCGTTGGCGACGCCGTTCTGAAAACTCACCACCGGAACATCGCGCGGAGCCACTTTCGCGAGCGCTTTCACGCATCGCTCTGTATCGTTGGACTTGGGCGTGAACAGCACGCACGAATCTCTCCCGACATCCCCGGCCTTCAGGGTCGGGGTTCCCCGGAGGACGGCGAAGTACTCCCCCTTCGCCGACTTCATACGCAAACCTTTGGCTTCGTTTACGGCGCGGGCGTGGGCTTCCCGGCAGACGAGAAGCACTTCGTGCTTGCCGAGCGCGAGGTGGCCGCCGAGGACGCCGCCCACGGCACCCGCCGCGTACACTACGAATCGCATGTTCCCCCCGCGATGAAAACCCCTCTGCACGGGGTGTCGGAGTGTGTCCTGACGAGCCGAGTATCCACGATGGGTACGTCGAATTCAAGCCGAATAAGGGCGTGCAAAGCCGCCCGCAAACTGTGCGTGACTCTTCGTCGAGTTCCCCGCCGGGCACGGGCACTCTCGCATAAGGATAGACCTTGCGCCTCTGTCCGGGCGTCGCGTAGACTTTGCTCCAACCTGTCGGTCCGGGAAGGTTTGCTGCATGAAAACGACGGAACGCTGGGGTTCGAGAGTCGGCTTGGTGCTGGCCATGGCGGGAAGCGCCGTCGGTCTCGGCAATTTCCTCCGCTTCCCCGCCCAGGCTTCCCAGCACGGCGGCGGCGCATTCATCCTCCCTTATCTGCTCTCGTTTCTCTTCATGGGGATCCCGCTTCTCTGGGTCGAGTGGGCCATCGGCCGCCGCGGCGGACAGTTCGGCCATCACTCCGCCCCGGGAATGTTCGATTCGATGGGAAAGCAGCGTTGGCTGAAATATCTCGGCGTTTTCGGGATATTTACGAACCTCGGCATTGCGGCGTACTACTGCTACATCGAGTCATGGACGCTTGCCTATGTGTGGCATTCGCTCATCGGGACATTTCGAGACGTCGCGCCCACGGATTTTTTCCCCCGCTACCTCGGGATGAAGGAGGAGTCGCTGCTCGCTCTTCCCCACGAGGCCGTTTTCTGGTTCATTCTGACGCTCGTGCTCAACGTGTGGATCCTCTCCCGCGGTATTGCCAAGGGAATCGAACTCGCTGCGAAGATCGGCATGCCGCTCCTCTTCCTCTTCGGCATCATCCTCGCGGTCCGAGGTCTCTTTCTCGGCACGAACGATCCCGGTGTCGTCGAAAGCCCCTGGGTCGGGCTCAACTTCCTGTGGAATCCGCGGCCCGAAGGCCTCCTCGATCCGAGCACGTGGCTCGCCGCCGCGGGGCAGATCTTCTTCACGCTCTCGGTCGGCCTGGGCTGCATCCACTGCTACGCCTCTTATGTGAAATCGAAACAGGACATCGCCCTCAGCGGGGCGACAGCAGGCTGGATGAACGAATGGGTCGAGGTGCTGCTCGGCGGTTCCATCCTGATCCCCATCGCGACGGCCTATCTGGGTCTGCCCGAGGTCCAGTCGGCGACGGCGGGCGGCAGCGGGTTCGCGCTGGGATTCCTGACGCTGCCGACTCTCTTCAACCACTGGGGGTGGTTTGCACCGATCGCGGGAGCGCTGTGGTTCGGACTTCTGTTCTTTGCGGGGATCACGTCATCCCTCTCGATGGGACAGCCGATCATGGCGTTTCTCGAGGACGAGTACGGCTGGCGGCGGAGATCCGCCGCGATGGCGTTCGGCCTCTCGACGTTCGCCCTCGGAATGTTTTGCGTGTGGCTCTACCCGGGGGGAGCTTTCGACGAGTTCGACTTCTGGACCGGAACGTTCTCTCTCGTGGTCTTCGCGCTCGGTGAGACGATCATCTTCAGCTTCGTCTTCGGGATCGATCGCGGGTGGGAAGAGATCACACGCGGTGCCGATCTGAAGGTGCCGCGGATGTTTCGGTTCGTGATCAAGTACATCACCCCCGCCTTCATCTTCGTCATTTTCGTCGGCGCCCTGATCAAACCGGAAGGCGACTGGGGCGGGGCGTTCGGGTCCCTCGCGTCGGGCCACGGCTGGCCGTTCGCCCCCGACAGCGTGATCGGAAGGGTCCTTCACGTGGGCGCGGATCACTACGCGTGGTTCGACGAGACCGGCCGCGCCACGACAGGTTTTGTCAGGGACATCACGCGCATGCTGCTCTTGGCGGTTTTCTTTCTGTCCGGTCTTCTCGTGTGGAAAGCGTGGCGCCGGAAAGCCCGGAGGACCTCATGACCGTTGCCGCGTGGATTACGATGCTTCTCGCGTGGTCGGTGATCACCTTCTTCACCTTCCACTTCTTCTGGAAGCTGGTGAGAAAAGGTCGTTCGGACAAGTCGGACGAGGACTGAGGATTTTCCGGGAGAGAGGACGCGGAGATTCCAACCGCGGTCGCCCTGCATGAAACCGTCTCAAGAGGCAACGACGAGGGCGTTCCAACCGGGGGAGTTCTTCGCCTTCTTCACCGGATGGTAGATTCCGGCCCCTTCTCCGGTCTCCGGATCGATCCCCTCCCAGTGAACATCGATGCCGTCGAATCGCGCTTCGGAGAGCGTGTCGCGGATTTCCGCGATGCTCCACATCCGCCAGTCGTACGAGAACGCGTTCTTGATCGCGGGTCCCTTGTCGAACTCGAAGTGAATACGGAAACGCTTCAGGTTCGTCACCGGATCGAATTCCTCCTGCTGCCAGACGTAGGTGAAGCCGTCGTGGCGGGTGGCGTCCGTCACTTCCATCTGCGTCTCCCATCCGCCGAAGACGTCGAGGACGAATATCCCCCCGAGCGCCAGCGCCCCCCGGACGGTGCGAAAATAGTCCAGCAGGTGACGGCGTTCTTTGAAGGCGAAGTACGAGTAGTTGAGGGCGACCGCGACGTCCGCCCTGGGCTCGTGCACGTGGCGCACGTCCGCTCGAACAAGCTTCACTCGCGAGGCTCCCCCGCCAAGAGGTTTCAGGTTGTGCACGCGCCCCCACTCGAGGACTTCACGATCTCGGTCCACGCCGACCGCTCTGTTGTCGGGACGCGTCCGCGCCCAACACGCCGAAAGGAATGCCGTCCCGCAGAAATCTTCGCGCAGCACGCGCGGCAGCTTTCCGTTCTTTTTCTTGTACACACGGTCAAAGAACGGGATGTCGTGTTCGGGGCTCTGGACGGCGACTTGATAGAGGTAGTGCCGGTCCCTGTTCATTGGCTTCGGCTCGCGG
>CAZYCB010000106.1:0-2855 GCA_964645735.1 uncultured bacterium
CGATGCCTTAGAAAGTGGTGCGACGAAGTGAACCCAGACGAGCATGTGAAAAAGATCCTCGACAGCAGATCGCCCGGCGTGACGATGGGTGGCAGATGGGTATTCTACGTGCGTGTCGCAGCGGTCGCGTACGCGATTCTCGCCGCGGCGTTGGTCCCCGCGTTCGCCGCCCGGTCCGATCAGGCGGTTTCCGCCGGGGAATCCCAGAGCCAGCAGGTCCTGGGTCCAGGGAGAGTCCAACTGACCGTCACGCGCGACGGCCGGTGGCTCGATTTCACGCCGTCATGGAATGGGGGGCAGAGCCTCTTCTCCGTCGGCGGACTCGTCGTGTACGCCAGGGATCCCGACGGACGCCTCGGTGAAATCGTGAACACGGCGACGGGCGACATCCACGTGAGCGAGAACGTCACCCGAATCCGGAGATCGTACGAGGGCGTGCAGCATGGTTCGCGTGCACCGTCCCCGGATCCCGACGACGATCACGACGGACGCGCGAACGAAGACCGTCTCGACGGCGTTGACAACGATGGAGACGGCAGGATCGACGAGGATTTCGCCGCGATCGGCGACGAGATGATCGCCACCTGCTATTTCGCGCCGGGGGTGAGCGGAGAGGGCACGCAGCTCGCGTTCGACCAGGAATCGTACGCGTGGGCGCTTCCGCACATCGATGGAACGATCATGATCAGCGTCTCGATCAAGAACGTCGGGGCGGACGCTCTCGAAGATGTCCGGATCGGCGCCTTTTTCGAAAAAGACGGGCCCTTCTATTTCTCGAACTGGATCGTCTCGCTGCCGGGCGGACGGGAGGCCGCACGCGCCAACGTCGGCGTGTGTGAGGATTTCCAGGGAACGCACGTGGGTCTCGTGATTTTTCCGGAGGGGAACGTGGATGGGAACGCGTGGTCCGGAGGCGTCGTCGATGCCGGCGCAGGAGCAAGCGAGGCCATTCTCGAACGGCTGGGCGACGCGAATCGGCGTCCGTCCGCTGGGACATTCCCCGGCGACGGCGTGTCGGTTCTAAAGCTGGAAGAGACGCGGATGGATGACAGGGGGATAGTCTACGAGGCATCGCCCGAGTTCGAGACGCTCCAGCCCGGAGATGAAATACGGATCGATCTCGCCCTCTTTGCCGTTCGCGAGAAGACCGAGGTCGAGACGGCGGCGATCAACGCGGTCAAGACGTTCATCGGCGACGGCACGAACCGCTATCTTCCCCCGCCGGTTGCGGTCACTCCGCGTGTCGTGTGGGGATCGTATCGCCCGCTCGAGAAGGATCCGTCGGGCGCTTCGAGGATCGCGGTTGAATTCGAGACGCTGGGGGAGAAACCCATCGCGCCAGACGATGTTCTGTATTTCAGCGGGATCGCCCCGGGAGCTGTCGAGCAAGTCGAAGTGGCGCCCGGCGTCACCGGACTCGTATTGCGAGGGGATCTCATCGAAAAGTCGCTGCGCAAAGGCGAGCGGATCATCCTCAAAGGACGGCTCAAAGACGGCGAGTTCTTCGAAGTCGTTCTCAAACCGCAGCAGAGCGCGGGCATCGCGGCTGGCGTTGCCAGCGACGCCCAGCTCTTCTGGAGGTTGGAGGGGAGACTCGAACTCGACTTGCTGAACAGCTCGCCCAACCCCTTCCGGGACGCGACGACGATCTACTACGAGATTCCCGGACTCGTCGAACAGCAAGACGGATCCCGCATCGAAACCAAGGAGCCCCTCGAGGTCACGGTCAAGGTATACAACGTGATGGGCCGCCTCGTCAGCGTGCTTGCCGAAGAGATGATTCCGCCGGGGGCGTACACGGCCCAATGGCGCGGCGTGGACGATCAGGGCGAGGCCGTGGCGAGCGGCGTCTATTACGTGAGGCTTCAGATCGGCAAGAAGTTTCTCACGCAGCGATTGATTCTCTTGAGGTAAGGTTTTCAAGCCGCGTTCACGACTTCGCCGCGGGTTCTGTGGATCCGGTCTTCGCGCTGCCGCGGCAGCGATCCTTCGCGCCGGCGGCAACGATTCTACGCGTCCGCGGACGAAACAATCTTCATCACGCGCAAGAAACACGCATTTTCCCGTTGACAGAATTCCACGTGCGCGGCGTCCGTATGCAGCGATCTTGGTGTTGAAGGCTTTGTACGTGCGACTGCGCGCGCTCTGCACGATTCGAAAATGATCCCCTGCGGTGTCTCCGGCTCGGCCGGTGTCTCTCGTCCTTCGGATTCCACGAGTCAGCGTCGAACACTTTCGGGTCTCTCCGACCGGGAGCTTCTCTCGCGTGTGATAGACCTCGTCTCGCGCGAGCGCGCCGTCACTCTCGGGATCCTCATTCATTTGAATGAGATCGAACGCCGTCGGCTCCACGTGGGTCTCGGGTATGCGTCGATGTTCGAGTACGCCGTCCGGCACCTGGGCTACTCGGAGTCTGCGGCGGCTCGCCGTATCCGCGCCGCGCGGTGCATCCGGCACTACCCCGAGTTCCGGCGGTTCCTGGAGAAGAACGAGGTCAACCTGGTGACGATCTCCATGGTGGCCTCGATCCTTACGAAGGAGAACGCGAGGGACGTGATCGCGAAGATCCGGGGGAAAACTCAGCGGGAAGTGGAGGCGGTCATGGCGACGTACCGTCCTCCGGTATCCATGAGAGACCGGGCGACCCCGGTGTGTGTGGCGGTCCCGGCGCCTGGAGTCTCCCAACTCGTTGACACACAAATAGATCGTACTGCCACTGGTGGCAGTAACACAGCCGGCGGCGAACCCGCCGGCCCGCCTCACGCGAGCACCGAGACGCAAGCTCCGCGACAAGCTGGCACGCAATCACCCGACGCCTCCTCCGCTCCCCGCCTCGAGACGAGGTTTTTCATTCA
>CAZYCB010000107.1:0-9811 GCA_964645735.1 uncultured bacterium
TTCTTCTCCGTCTCCGTTTCGGGAGCGCTCGTCTGTTCGATCATTTGCGCGAGCTGGTCATCCCCTCCCACGGTGTTCGCTCTGTCGACGAGCAGCGTGAGCGACTTGGGATCGGCGAGCACGGCGGCGAGCCTCACATGAACGTCGAGAAGTCCGGCCGCGATGAAGGGCGCGACGAGTGCGACAACGAGGACTTTCTCCCGCCGGTGCATGGAGAGCCAGCAAAGCAGAGTGAGATAGGCGAGCGGAATGATCGTATCCGCGAAGAGCGCGACAGGCGAAAGGAGAATCAAGTAGCTCGTGAGACGCGCGGCCGTTGCGTTGAAGCGCCTTCGGAGCCTCTCGGTGAGCTTGTGAGCGGCATAGGGAAGATACTTGATCGAAAGTGCGATGCACACGACGAGGTTCAACACCAAAAGCACGTAGGCCACCGTCGACGTCGTATTGACGGCGAGGATCCTCTGATTCTTGAACGTTCGACCGAGCGAAAGGAGTCCCTCGATCAAGTAGACCGGCGCATCGGTGTGGAAACGCGCGGCCTCGAGGCGCGCCATCGCGAAGTACGCGTCCGAGTAATCCGGGTCGAAGCGAAGAGCCTGGCGGAGATGTTTCTCCGCCTGGATCTTGTCTTCTTTCGCGGCGAAATCGATCGCGGTCCGGTACTCGATCTGCGCGAGCACGGGCAGCTTCCGGGCGCCGTTCGAGATCTGCGCGCGCCGGTAGCGGTCGCGGCTGGACGCCTGATCGGCGGCCGACACCGGCTTCGGGGCTCCGACGATCGCGAGCACGAGGATCGTGCAGAACGCGATTCGCCGCCAACCCAAGTGCTGCGCGAACGAGAGTCTTCTCATTGTCGGAATGGTCAAAGGGTTCGAGGCACGAAAGTTACTACCTTTAACTCTTTTGGAGTTAACGATTTGGGCAAGAATCGTGCCGGGGAGACGCGCCGGCCGGGTCTCTCTTTCGAGAGAAGAACGAGGGTGGAGGAACGCCCGCAACTGCCGGTCGGGTAACGAACTGCGCGCTCGACCCACGGCAGGTGGGAGTGGAGCGGCGAACCGCCCCCAGACCTGATTTCGCTTTTTGCGGGCGCCCCTCGTTATGTGTTAAAATCACTGGCTCAAAACGAGCCGGGGGGCTTGCCCCTTCGCGGGCTCGGTGTATTTTTGGAGGGAGCCCGCCGCGGCCGAGGACGGCCGTATCGGCGGGTTCTCGCGGCACGCAACGATGGGACTGTCATGACAGGAAAGAGCTTTGTGTATGTCGAGGATCTCCGCTCGCACGTCGGGGACACGGTGGATCTGCGCGGCTGGGTCTACAACACGCGGTCGAGCGGCAAGGTGCGTTTTCTCATCTTCAGGGACGGATCCGGGTTCGTGCAGGCCGTGGCGGGCCAGAGCGATCTCACTCCCGAGGAGTTCGAGCTGCTCGCGAACATCCGGCAGGAATCCAGCGTGGAAATATCCGGCGTCGTTCGCCAGGACAAGCGCGCCCCCGGAGGGTACGAGATCACGCTCCGGCGTGTGGCGCTCGTTTCGATGGCGGAGAGCTATCCTATCGTGCCGAAAGAGCACGGGACGACTTTCCTTCTCGACCAGAGACACATCTGGCTTCGAAGCAGGAAGCAGCACGTGATCATGAAAGTCCGGCACCACGCCATCGCGGCCATACGGGATTTCTTCAACGACCGCGGCTTCTACTGTCTCGACACGCCGATCCTCACGCCGAACGCGTGCGAGGGAACGAGCACGCTCTTCGAGACGGATTACTTCGGCGACAGGGCGTACCTCTCGCAAAGCGGGCAGCTCTACAACGAGGCGACGGCGGCGGCTTTCGGGCGCGTGTACTGCTTCGGTCCGACGTTCCGGGCGGAGAAAGCGAAGACGCGGCGGCATTTGACGGAGTTTTGGATGGTCGAGCCCGAGGTCGCGTTTGCCACGCTCGACGACATCATCGACCTCGCAGAGGCGTTCGTCGAATACGTGGTGGCGCGGTGTCTCGATAAGTGCGGGGTGGAGATCAAAGAGGTCCTGGAACGCGACATTTCGAAGCTCGAGAAAATCACGCGTCCTTTCGAGAGGCTCCACTACAAAGACGCCGTCGAGATCCTTCTGCGGAGGGGTCTTCCGTTCGAGATGGGAAACGACTTCGGCGCTGCGGACGAAACGCTCATTTCCGAATCGTTCGAGAAGCCCGTATTCGTCCATCACTATCCGACCGCCGTCAAGGCGTTCTACATGGAGCCGGATCCGGAGGAAGGCGACTACTGCCTGTCGGTCGACCTGCTTGCCCCGGAAGGATACGGAGAGATCGTCGGCGGGGGACAGCGCATTCATGATCTCGGACTTCTCGAAAAGAGGATTCGCGAGCACGACCTCCCGCCCGAGGCGTTCCGTTGGTACCTGGATCTGCGCCGCTACGGGTCCGTGCCCCACTCCGGTTTCGGCCTCGGTGTGGAACGGCTGGTCGCGTACGTTTGCGGACTCAAGCACATCAGGGAAGCGATCCCGTTTCCGCGGATGCTGAACCGCCTGAACCCCTAGGCGGTCTCGCGGCTCGGCGGTTCGAATCGCCCCTCGCTCGTCTGGAATCGCCCTGGAGGGTCAGCTCGGATGCAGCAGCAGAGAGATCTCGTCATACGCGGAGCGAGGGAACACAACCTGAAGAACATCAACGTGAGGCTCCCTCGCAACAAGCTCGTCGTCATCACCGGCTTGAGCGGCTCGGGGAAATCGTCTCTCGCCTTCGACACGATCTACGCCGAAGGCCAGAGACGCTACGTGGAGAGCCTGAGCGCCTACGCAAGACAGTTCCTCGGCCAGATGGAGAAACCGGACGTCGATCGTATCGAGGGGCTCTCGCCCGCGATATCCATCGAACAGAAGACGAGCTCGCGCAATCCCAGATCCACGGTGGGAACGATGACGGAGGTCTACGACTACTTGCGTCTCCTCTTCGCGCGCGTCGGCGAACCGCACTGCTACAAGTGCGGGCGGGCGATTTCGCAGCGGTCGCTCGGTCAGATCAGGGAGAGCATCTTTTCGCTCCACGAATCGAACCGGATCATGATCCTCGCTCCGGTCGTCCGAGGCAGAAAAGGCGAACACCGCAAAGTGTTCGAGGAGATACAGAGGGAAGGGTTCGTGAGGGTGCGCGTCGACGGAGAGATCCGCGACGTGGAATCTCCACCGGCGCTCGAGAAACAAAAGAAACACGATATCGACATCGTCGTGGACCGGTTGACCGTTACGGAGAAGAACGGGAAGCGGATCTCGGATTCGCTCGCAACGGCCAGCCGTTTTTCGGACGGTCTTGTCGTCGTGTCGGCGCCGGGAAAAGGGGACGTTCTTTTCAGCGAACATCTCGCCTGCCCGTACTGCGAGGTGAGTTTCGGCGAGCTTTCGCCGAGGATGTTCTCGTTCAATTCGCCGTACGGGGCGTGCCCCGAGTGCGGGGGCCTCGGCACGAAGATGGAGTTCAACCTCGATCTCATCGTTCCCGACCCGTCGCTCACCCTCGGGGAAGGAGCACTCGCCCCGCTGGGGAATCTCCGCGGCGAATGGGGAAGAGCTCAGCTCGCGGCGCTCGGCGAGGCGTACGGCTTCGACCTCGACACGCCGTTCGCCTCGCTCGGGAAGAAGGCGCAGCATGCGATCCTCCACGGGACCGAAGAGGAGATCACCGTACACGTCGAGCTGGAGCGGATGAAGGGAGAGTACCGTTCGTCGTACGAGGGGCTCGTCCCTTGGCTCGGACGGCGGTACCGGCAGACGAACTCCGAGGCGGTGCGGCAGTGGATCGAATCGTACATGGCGAACGAGGCGTGCTCAGCGTGCCGCGGTTCGCGTCTCAAGCCGGAGCCGCTCGCCGTCAAGATCGAGGGGCGGAACATCGCCGATACGTGCGCGCTCGGCATCAAGGAGGCCCTCCGTTTCTTTTCGGAGCTCGGCCTCCAAGGGACCGCCCGTGTGATCGGAGAACCGATTCTCAAGGAAATCACGCACCGCCTGCGTTTTCTCGAGGAAGTGGGTCTCGGCTATCTGACGCTCGACCGAAGCGCGGCCACTCTCGCCGGAGGGGAGGCCCAGCGTTTGCGGCTCGCCACGCAGATCGGATCGAAGCTCATGGGCGTACTGTACATCCTGGACGAGCCGAGCGTCGGACTCCATCACAGGGACAACGAGCGGCTCATCCGCACGCTCAAAGAACTTCGCGATCTCGGAAACACGGTAATCGTGATCGAGCACGACCGCGACACGATTCTCGCCGCCGACCACGTCGTCGACCTCGGTCCGGGCGCCGGGCTGGAGGGCGGATACGTCGTTGCCGAGGGGACTGTCGACGAAATCAGGAAGTCCCCGGAGAGCCGCACGGGGCGCTACCTCGCGCTCCACGGCTCCGACTTGAGAAGGCAGGAGCCGAGAGAGGGCAACGGGCGATTCATCGTCCTTCGCGGTGCGAGGGAAAACAACCTCAAGAACATCGATGTCTCGATTCCGCTCGGCGTGTTCACGTGCGTCACCGGCGTGAGCGGCTCGGGAAAGAGTACGCTTATCAACGACATCCTTTTCATCGGACTCAAGAGGCACTTCTTCCACGGCAACGTGTTTCCAGGCAAGCACGACGCCATCGAAGGGATCGAACACATCGACAAGGTCATCGACATCGACCAGTCGCCCATAGGGAGGACGCCTCGCTCCAATCCCGCGACGTACACGGGTCTCTTCGGACCCATACGGGATCTCTTCACCCAGCTTCCCGAGAGCCGCGTACGGGGGTACAAGGCGGGGCGCTTCAGTTTCAACGTTCCCGGGGGCCGCTGCGAGAAGTGCCAGGGGGACGGTCTGATCAAGATCGAAATGAATTTTCTCCCCGATGTCTACGTCAAGTGCGAGGCATGCAAGGGGAGGCGGTACAACCAGGAAACGCTCGAGGTGGCCTTCAAGGGGGCGAGCATCGCGGACGTGCTCAACATGACCGTGGATGAAGCCCGCGTTCTCTTCGCCAACATCCCCGCGATCAAACGCAAGTGCGACACGCTCGAGTCCGTCGGTCTCGGATACATCCGCCTCGGACAAGCGGCGACGACGCTCTCCGGGGGAGAGGCGCAGCGCGTCAAGCTCTCCGCCGAGCTGTCGAAGAAGGGCACGGGTAAGACTCTCTACCTTCTCGACGAGCCCACGACGGGGCTTCACCACGACGACGTGCAGATGTTACTCGATGTGCTCAACAAACTTGTGGATAAGGGCAACACGGTTGTTGTGATAGAACATAACCCCGATGTAGTATTGGCGTCCGATTACATCATCGATCTGGGGCCGGAAGGGGGCGAGGAAGGAGGACGGGTAGTGGCCGCGGGAACGCCCTTCGAGGTGATGGGGTGCGAACAGTCGTACACCGGCGCCATGCTCCGCGAAATGGTCGGCTCGACCCCGCGGGGCGGTGGACGGCGTGTCGTTTGACAGCGGGAGTAGCCATGAGCGATATCAAGAAAACGCCTCTTGCGTCCATTCATCAGTCGTTGGGCGCGAAGATGGTCGAGTTCGCCGGATACCTCATGCCGGTGAGCTACGGGAGCATTCTCGACGAACACCGCGCCGTTCGCGAGCGCGCGGGAATTTTTGACGTCAGTCACATGGGCGAGTTCCTCGTCACGGGGCATGGGGCGCGGGAGTTCGTGAACGAAGTGATTACCAACGACTGTTCGAAGCTCGCCCCGGGCGCGCTCCAGTACAGCGTGATGTGCCGCGAGGATGGCACGACGGTGGACGATCTCCTCGTTTTTGTCCTGGGCGAGGAACGCGTGATGTTGGTCGTGAACGCGGCGAACATCGACAAGGATTTCGCACACGTCTCGACGTTCGACAAACACGGGCTGTGCGTCGATAACGCGAGCGATGCTTACGCCCTTCTCGCGGTCCAGGGGCCCATGACGCGCGAGATCCTCAAAGCGTGCCCCATCTTCAGGGGGGTCAAAGCCGAGATCGACGAGACTCCGTACTACAAGGCCTTTTCCTTCGAGTACGAGGGGGACGAGGTGCTCGTCTCGCGGACCGGATACACCGGCGAGCTTGGCTTCGAGATCTTCATCCCCCCGAAGCACGCGCCGGTTTTCTGGGAGAGGATCTTCGAGGCCGGTTCGCCCCACGGGCTCGTTCCCATCGGTCTCGGCGCGCGGGATACGCTCCGCTTCGAGGCATCGTATTGTCTCTACGGGCACGAGCTCGACGACAGCACGTCTCCTCTGGAAGCGGGACTCTCTTGGGTCGTGAAGCTCAACAAACCGTCGTTCCGGGGCATCGAGGCGCTTCGCCGCGAGAAGGAGGCGGGCTCGCCGAGAGCTCTCATCGGCCTGGAGCTCGAGGGGAAGAACATCGCCCGCCCGGGCTACCGCGTGATCAAGGACGGCGCCGACGCGGGCAAGGTGACGAGCGGCGCTTTCGCGCCCACACTGCAGAAGAGCTTTTGCATGGCCTCGATCGACCGCAAGGCGAAGGACGGAGCGACGGAGTACAAGGTCGTCATCAGAGACAGACAAGTGCCGGCGGGCGTGACGCCTCTGCCGTTCTACAAGGGCCGCGCGAAGTGACAGCGAAGTGAGAGAGACCGGAAAGTGAAAAGAAAGGAGCGCGTGATGTCGTTCGAGAACATGCGTTTCACCAAGGAGCACGAGTGGGTCCGGTTCGAGGAGAAGCCGGACGTCGCAACCGTGGGGATCACCGATTTCGCATCGGGCGAGCTCGGAGACGTCGTTTACATCGAGTTCCCCCGTGTCGGGCAGAAGGTGAAGGCGGGAGAGCCGATGGGAACCATCGAGGCGGTTAAGACGGTGGCGGATATGTTCGCCCCGGTGAGCGGTGTGATCGAGGAGGCCAACACGTCGCTGAACGACGAGCCTTCACTCGTGGGCGAGAGCCCGTTCGACAAGGGTTGGTTCGTAAAAATGAAGCTATCCGATCGCGCCGAGCTGGACAAGCTCATGAAGAAGAGCGAGTACGACAAGATGGTGGGGAAGGACTGAGATGCCGTATCTCTATCACACGGATGACGACCGCAAGGAGATGCTCGATACCCTCGGCGTGCGTTCGGAGGACGAGCTCTTCGATCGCATACCGGAGAAATTCAGGATCGAGAAGCCGCTTCCGATAGGGGAGGGCAAGTCGGAATACGAGACGCTCCGGCATTTCGAGGCCCTCGCGGCGATGAACAGGCCCGCAGGCGGCATGATCAGTTTTCTCGGCGGCGGGATCTACGACCACATCGTGCCGTCCGTCGTCGGACATCTCTCCGGCCGATCCGAGTTCTACACGGCGTACACTCCCTACCAGCCCGAGGTGAGCCAGGGAACGCTCCAGGCGATCTTCGAGTACCAGACTGCCGTTTCGAGGATCACGGGAATGCCCGTTGCCAACGCTTCGATGTACGACGGAGCGACGGCGCTCGCCGAAGCCATGCTGATGGCCGCCAAGATCACCAAGCGAGGGACGCTCGTTTGCTCCGGGGCTCTCAATCCGCGCTATCGCGACGTGCTCAAAACATACTCGGCCGGTCAGAATCTCGTCCTCGAGACGGTTCCGTACACCGCGCGCGGCGACATCGATGCGGGCGCTCTTCGCAAGCTCCTCACGAATGACGTCGCGGCGGTCGTGCTCCAGACTCCGAATTACTTCGGCGTCATCGAATGCCCGTGGGAATACCGAGAGCTCGTGCGGGGCACCGGTGCCCTTCTCGTCGCCGCCGTCGACCCGATTTCTCTGTCGCTCCTCAAGCCGCCCGGAGAGTACGACGCGGACATCGCCGTCGGCGAGGGCCAGGGGTTGGGGAACGAGATGAACTACGGCGGGCCGCTCCTCGGTTTCATGACGTGCAAGAACGAATACGTGAGGAGTCTTCCCGGACGACTCGTGAGCGAAACGACGGACGTGGACGGGAAACGCGCCTACGTGCTCACGCTGCAGACGCGCGAGCAGCACATCCGCCGGGAGAAGGCCACGTCCAACATCTGCACCAATCAGGGCCTCGTCGCACTGAGGGCCTCGATCTACCTGTCGGCGCTCGGCGACGCGGGTTTTCACGAGCTGGGAAGGATCTGCCACGACAAAGCGCGCCGGCTCGCCGGTATGATCGCGGAGTGCAAGGGCTGCGGGATTCGATTCGGCGGACCGTTCTTCCGCGAGTTCGTCGTCCGGTGTCCCTCCGCCGCCGACGCGGTGGCGAAGAAAGCGAGCGCGGAAGGCGTGCTCGCGGGAATACCCCTCGAGACGTACTTCGGAAAGGAATTTCGCAACGACCTTCTCGTGGCGGTGACCGAGAAGCGGACCGACGGCGATTTCGAAAAACTGTGCAGCATTTTGAAAACGGCGTGAAAGGACATTGAGAATGCCGAAAACGATCTTCGAGAAAGGCCGCCGGGGACGGAGGGCGTACAGGTTCTCGGGAGAGCCCGCTCCATCGCCCGCGGACATTCCCCCCGCCTATCTCCGCGAGACGCGTCCGAAGCTCCCCGAGGTCAGCGAGCCCGAGGTGGTACGGCATTTTATCGCATTGTCCGTTCTCAATCACCACCTGGACAAGGATCTCTATCCGCTGGGCAGCTGCACGATGAAGTACAATCCGAAGGTCAACGAGGATGTCGCTTCGATGAAGGGATTCGCGGGGCTTCACCCCGAGCAGGCGGACTGCGATGTGCAGGGCGCCCTCGAAGTGATCCACACGCTCGAGAAGAGGCTGTGCGCGATCACCGGCATGAGCGCGTTCTCGCTCTCGCCAGCCGCCGGGGCGCACGGCGAGCTCCTCGGAATGCTGATCGCGAGAAAGTACTTCGCCAGCCGCGACGGGAAACGACGCAAGGTCCTCGTCCCCGATTCGGCTCACGGGACCAATCCGGCGAGCGCCCAGCTCGTCGGCTTCGAGAATCACGCGATTCCGTCCGGCGAGAACGGCGAAGTGGATCTCGACGTTTTGAACCGGTCGCTCGACGACGAAACCGCCGTGCTGATGCTCACCGTGCCCAACACTCTGGGCATCTTCGAGAGCCGTATCGGCGAAATCATCGAGCTGGCCCACAAGAAGGGCGCCCTCTGCTATATGGACGGCGCGAACCTCAATGCGCTCCTCGGACGCGCGCGTCCGGGGGACATGGGTTTCGACATTATGCACGTGAATCTCCACAAGACGTTCTCGACGCCCCACGGAGGCGGCGGTCCGGGCGCCGGGCCGGTGGGTGTGGCGGAAGCGCTTGCGCCGCTTCTCCCGGGCCCACGCGTCCGGCACGACGGGGCGCGGTTCACCTTCGACAGGGAGGCCCCGTCGAGCGTCGGCGCCATCCATTCGTTTTACGGGAATTTCGCGATCTATCTGAGGGCTCTCGTGTACATCACCCGCCACGGCGCCGAGGGCTTGCGCAGGGTGAGCGGAGCGGCGAACTTGAACGCGAACTATCTCGCCAAGGCGCTCTCCGATGTGTACCCGATACCCCACGGCACGCGGTGCATGCACGAATTCGTGGCCTCCGGCGAACCGTTCAAGAAGCACTGCGTGCGGACGCTCGACCTTGCCAAGCGACTTCTGGATATCGGCTTCCACGCGCCGACGGTGTATTTCCCGCTCATCGTTCCGGAGGCGCTCATGATCGAGCCGACGGAGACGGAGGGCAAAGAAACGCTCGACCGTTTTGTAGCGGTCATGAAGCAGATCGCCCGCGAGGCCGAGGAGAATCCGGAGTTGCTGACGACGGCTCCTCACAACACGCCCGTCCGGCGGCTGGACGAGGTGACGGCGAACCGGCACCCTGTGCTCACGGCTGCGGATC
>CAZYCB010000108.1:0-7817 GCA_964645735.1 uncultured bacterium
GGGTATGACAGCGCGGAACCATTTTCAGGGATGTCAGTTGCAGGTATTGACAAAAACGATTTCACGTTTCATGTTCCCGTTGACATCTGCAGCGGACCGGTGATCGCATCCCTCGCAGCCGACATTCATTTCTCACCGACCGACGCGCTGTCTGAAGTTCCCGCAAGGGGCAGACGTTCTGGACAAACCCCACAGTGAGGAGCGGAAGATGCACAGTTCAGCGAAGGCAGTCGCAGCTCCCCGTTCGATCGAATGGGGACTGCTGCGCGTGGTCTTTTTCACGATCTTCATCATCGTGGTGCTCGCGTGGTCGACAGCGGCCGCGGACGCTCGCTGCAACGGGACGGTCAACGAGTCGAAGGACGCGTTGAGTGCCGACTCGGATGCGGCCGCGACCAAGGAGATTCTCGGGACCGTCGAGGCGGACACCGAGACCGTCACCATGTCCATTCCGCTCGAGGAAGGCGCGGTGATCGATGTCGAAGCGCCGCCGATGGGCGTGAAGATCGAGAAATGGGACGGCGACGACGTCCTTCTGATCGTGGAGAGGACGAAACGCGCCAGACCGGGAGATGTGAAGCCCACACCCGTCGTACCGGTGAACATACAGGTCACGCGAAGAGGAAAGGACGTTCGCATCGAAACGACTGGCGGCGCGGGATGGAAGAACAACGGGATGGATCTTTCGTTCCGGATTCTTCTACCCGATCGGACCCAAATCGAGACCCGTTGCGGCGATCCGGAGGATGTCGCAGCGCGCTTGACCGGCGCCGTCTGGCGTGCGTTCCACAACGAGGCCTTCAAGTGGCTGGTTAGATAGCGGACGAAGCGGGTCCGCCGGCGGGCGCGAACGATACCGACCCCACGGGAATTGGACTCGAGATTCCCCCGCGACAAACGTCTCGAAGACTCCGAGTGTCTCCCCGGCCCACCGCTCGGCATTCGTGCACGCGAAAGCGAAGCCGGCGTCCGACGGCGTCATCTCTCGGATTCTCACGCCTCCTCCTCGATGACGATCCCCGCGCTCACGGCGCTCGCCGCGGAATCGCTTGACGGTCGAGCGTTTGGCTTTTACCATTTGTCGAAACAACGCGTGAAAACTCGTCCGCCGCGGCGCGGCTCATCGGTCTCAGGACGATTCCAGGGCGGCTCGCCGCGGTTGAGAACCCGCAATCCGTCGAATCTCCATGCTACTCCCTAGCGGCGGCGCTCGGACGGCAGCCGTTTCGTTTCTTACGAACGACAGGTGATTCACAGATGGTTTCGAAATCGTGGCAGCAAAGATACGCCGACAAGACGGTCTCCGCCCATGAGGCGCTCTCGCACATCAAGAACGGACAGACCGTGTTCGTCGGTTCGGGGGCCGGCGAACCGCTTCTCCTCACGGAGACCCTCTACCGCATGGCCCCCGAGTTTTGCGACATAGAGATCATCCACCTGGCCACGGCCCAGGAAGAGCCGGATCTGGCGAGGCCCGAGCTGGCGGGCAGTTTCCGCTACAACGCGCTCTACGTTGGCCGTCACGGGTCCGACCCCGGAGGAAAACTCCTCGCCGACTATACGCCGATGAACGTGAGCGAGCTCCCCAAGGCCCTGACGAGCGGGGCCATTCGCGTGGACGTCGCGCTCATCGAGGTCTCCCCACCCGATGCCCACGGGATGTGCAACCTCGGCGTGTCGGTGGACGCGACGAAGGCCGCGGCGGAGAATGCGAAGACCGTCATCGCCCAGGTGAACGCCCACATGCCGACGATACCGGGCGACACGAGCGTCCACGCGAACGACATTCACTTTTTCGTGGAAGGAGACGCGCCGCTGCCGCGTGTGCAGCCCCCCGACCTCGACCCCGTGTCGCTCACCATAGGCCGCCACGTGGCCGGCCTCATCACGGACGGAATGACGCTGCACCTGGACTGCGGCCCCATCTGCGCGGCTGCGATGCGCTATCTCGACACGCGGAAAGATCTCGGAATTCACACCGACATCATCACCGACGACCTGCTTCGCCTCGTCAACTCCGGGGCGGTCACGAACGCGCGCAAGAAGATCAACAGGGGTACGACGGTCGCGACGATGGTCATGGGCTCCGAGAAGCTCTACCGGGAGGTGGCGAACAACCCTTACATCGAGCTCCTCCCGATCGACCTCGTCAGCAATCCGATGATCATCGGTCAGAACGACGACATGGTTTCCATCCTGTCCGTGCAGGAAATCGAGCTCACGGGAATGGCGCGCGCGGACACCGAGCACGTGTCGCTCAGGCGAACGCTCCCCAGCAGCATGGACTTCCTCGACGGGGCGCATCTGTCGAAGGAGGGGTTCACGGTGTTGGCTCTGCCGTCGACCACGCCCGACGGAACGCGGTCCCGCATCGTCGCGCAGAGCGTCGGCCGCGGAGTGGCGTTCAACCGCGCGAAAGTCGACTACGTCGTCACCGAGTACGGGACGGTGAATCTCTACGGACTGTCCGTGAGAGAGCGGGCGATCGCGCTCATCTCGATCGCGCACCCGAAATTCCGCCAGGCGCTTCTCGAGGATGCGAAGCGGCTCAAGTACGTCGACGCGAACCACGTGATCCCTGCCGAGGAGGGCGGCGTCTATCCGCAGCAGTACGAGTTCAGCCACACGCTCGCCGACGGCACGGAGATTCGTTTCCGCGCGATACAGCCGAGCGACGCGCGCCGCCTCCAGAGGCTTTTCTACCTGCTCTCGCCCGAGACGATCCGCCTGAGGTACCACGGAACGATCAAGACGCTTTCGAGCGAAGCGGCGCAGAGGCTCGCCGCCATCGACTACCGTCACGACATGGCGATCGTCGGTCTCGTCGGACCGCGGCGCGGCCCGGAAATCGTCGCAGAGGGGCGGTACACGTACAACCCGGCGAACAACATGGGCGAGTTCGACATCGTCGTGCGCGAGGATTTCCGCGGACGCGGCATCGGCACGTTTCTCGCCAACTACCTCAACAAGATCGCCTACTCCCGCGGACTCTCCGGCGTGTACTCCGACGTGATCCCCGAGAACGCCGCCACGATCGCGCTCCTCAACAGAGCATGGCCGACGGCGGAAAAGACGTACGACTCGGGGACGTGCGTGGTTACGGTTCGCTTCCCCCCGAAGGACGTCGAACGTCCGAAAGACAGCATCGTCGTCTACTCGGGCCGGTACGCGGACTTCACGTACGGCGACGAACACCCGTACAACCCGGGAAGGGCGCGAACCGCTCTCGCGCTCATCATGCAGCAGGGGTACATGAGCGAGCCGTGGATGCGCGTCGAGGAGCCGAGGATGATCTCCAAGCAACGGCTCATCGAGTCGCACAGCCCGGCATTCATCGACGCCCTCGAGGAAGCGAACACGGGACAGTGGCAGGACAAGTTCATACAGTACCATCTCGGCGGAGACGATTGCCCCATATTCGCGGGGGTCTTCGACTACGTTCTCCTCTACACATCGGCGACGATCACCGGCGTAGAGCTCATCACCGATCAAAACGCCAACGTGGTTCTGAACCCCCTCGGCGGGTTCCACCACGCGAGCCGGGGGTTTGCCGAGGGGTTCTGTTACGTGAACGACGTCATCGTGGCGATCGACATGCTGCTTGCACGCGGCTTCCGCGTGGCCTACATCGACATCGATGCCCACCACGGGAACGGGGTCCAGGACGCCTACTACGGCGACGACCGGGTTCTCACCATATCCCTCCACCAGTCGGGGACGACACTCTACCCCTGGAGCGGGTTCGAGAACGAAATCGGCGACGGCATCGGGAAGGGGTTCACGATCAATGTCCCGCTCCCCGAGGAAACCGACGACGAGGCGTACGAACGCATCTTCGACCGGATCGTGACGCCGGCCGTCGAGATGTTCGCCCCGGCGGTGGTCGTCTCCGTGATCGGCGCGGACACGCACAAAGCGGATCCGCTCGCCAAACTCTGTCTCACCAACAACGGGATGGAAGCGGTGATGAAGACGATGCGCGCTTACAGCACGCACCTCCTCCTTCTCGGCGGAGGAGGATACGACGAGAAGACCACCGCGCGCGCGTGGTGCCGCATGTGGGCCGCGGCGAACCGAATCGATTCGCTCCCCGACTACATGCTCGTCATGGGGGGGACGTTCCTCGGCGGAGAGGACATACGGGGCGCCGAGATCGTCGACATGAGCTACCGCGTATCCGGCGAAAAGAAAACGGCCATTCTCAGAGAGCTGGAGAGAATAGCCGCATTTCACGAAACGACGACGTTCCCGATTCTGAGAAGCGCGCTCCGCGCCGGCGCTTAGGCCTCGCGGTTGGTTCTCCGCGAAGCCGGCGCGTCACCCGGCGGCACGCCCCCGCGCCGCGGCCGAGTCGACGCTGCGGAACGTCTGGCGGGACGGACGGGCGTTTCCCGGCGAACCGACGCGCTCGCCGCCGCGTCGCGGCCGACGCCGCGGAACACTTCTACGTACTCGCGCGCCACTACGGGCCAGACCATCCCCCGCGTGTGTTCGTATGCCTTTCTTCGCATCCCGTTCATCTTCTGCGTGTCTTCCAAGAGATCCAGCACGGCGCTGGCCAGCGCGGCCGAATCGCCGACGGGCACGAGGCACCCGCGCCCATCCGCGAGAAGCTCCTTCGCGTGGTGGAACGGCGTCGCGACGACCGCGTTCCCCGCCCCGACAGCGTACGAGAGGGCCCCGCTCGTCATCTGATCGAGGAAGAGATACGGGGCGGCGAACATGTCGGCCTGCGACAGGTAGGTCATCAGGTCCGAAAGCTCCGCGAAGCGGTCGATGAACTTCACCCGTTCCTGCAGACCGAGTTCCCTCACCTGCGCCTCGAGACTCTCGCGGTACGATTCCCCTTCCTGTCTCACGATCGCCGGGTGAGTCTGACCGGCCACCACGTACGTGACGTCCGGCTTCGACCGGACGATCGTCGCCATGGCGTCGATCATGAATTCGATTCCCTTGTTGCGGTGGAGGAGCCCGAACGTGAGGATCACCGGTCCGCTGACGCCGAAGACCTTCTTCTCGTGCGGCGGGTCCTGAAAGGGAATGTCGTGAATTCCGTGGCGGATGTAAACGATCTGTTCGGACCTCGCACCATAGATGCTCCGGAGAAAACCGATTCCCCGCCGGTCCATCACGACGAGCCTGTCGGCGGAGGCCACTATCCGGCGCATCACCTCGCGTTTGTCGGGCTCCGGCTCTCCGTACACGGTATGACACGTTACGACGAGCGGAATTCGCAGCTTCTCGATGAGCCGCATGACGAGAGCACCGCCTTCTCCGCCGAATATGCCGAACTCGTGCTGGAGGCTTACGACCTCGCAGTGATCGTTCAGATAGCGGGCCGCCCGAAGGTAATGGGAAACGTCGTCCTGCTGGATTTGGAACTTCACCCTCGACGGGTACGGGTACCCATCGGGGTTCTCGTTCATCGCGACGACGTAGACAGGTGTGCGCTCACCCACGACGCGGGCGACCGCTTCGGCGAGATCAGATGTGAAAGTGGCGATACCGCAGCGGCGAGGAAGGTAGGTGCCGATGAAGCCAATCGCTCGAGAGTTCACGCTCACTCCTGCGACGTCCGCCATCGACGACTCCCTCTTCGGGGGCCATGAATCCGACACGCTTCGTCCGCTTTCAACGTATAACGGCGGAGATTCGCCGTGTCAAGCGTTCATCGCCGCCGCCGGCACGAACCTGGCGGAGCATCTTCGGAGTCGCGCTAACCCTGCCGGATCATCGACATGGCGTCCTCGATCGAATCGGTCATTTTCATCAGATCCAAATCGGGCGGGTTGATCGTATGCTCGGAGATCATGGAATGCTCGATGAAGGCGCGAACGTGCCTCCAGAATCCCGCCCCCATGGCCACGATCGGGAAGCGTTCGATCTTTCCCGTCTGAATCAGCGTGAGAGTCTCGAACGTTTCGTCCAGCGTCCCGTATCCCCCCGGCATCACGACAAACGCGCTCGAGTATTTCACCAGCATCACCTTGCGCACGAAGAAATGATCGAATTCGATGAACTTGTCCATGTACTTGTTCGGGATCTGTTCTGTCGGGAGCTCGATGTTGCACCCAAGACTCATACCGCCGCCCTCCTTCGCTCCCCGGTTCGCCGCCTCCATGATGCCGGGGCCCCCTCCCGTGATCACCGCGTACCCCTCGTGCGCGAGGCGCTTTCCCAGTTCTCTCGCCATCCGGTAGTACGGGTGGTCATCGGCGTACCGGGCCGAGCCGAACACCGTAACGCATGGCCCCTCGAAATCGAACCATTCGAACCCGCGGAGGAACTCGAGGAAAATGCGCGTCGCGCTCTCGAGGTCGGCTCCCCTGTCCCGCTTGCCCGCGAGGAAATGCTTCTCGACGCCCTTGACCTGTTCGAGAAGCGATTCGCTGTAAACCCTGGCCTTTTGTCCGGACGGCATTCTCTTCACCTTTTCCTTCGACAACTCAGGTACTGAGTATCGCGTTGAGCTTCTGCCAGTACGCCGGGTCGAGAACGCGGCGTCGCCTGGCGAGGTTTTCGAACCTCGTTCGCGTGACCGTGCCGTTCACGGCTCCTATCATGACGCCGGTTGCCCCGTCGAGGGCCGCTTCGACGGCGTGAATGCCGAGACGCGTCCCCAGGATGCGGTCCGGCGCGACGGGAGATCCCCCCCGCTGCGTGTGCCCCAGAACGCACGACGTGCACGAAAGCGAAGTGATCTCTGAAAGCCTCTTCGCCACTTCGATCGCACCCCCCTCGCAAAAGCCTTCCGCGACCACGATGATGTAGCTGAGCTTGCCGCGGCGCTTGGCTTCCGTCACGCGGCGAGCGACCGTCTCGACGTCCTCCGGCATCTCGGGGATCAGGATGTCCTCGGCACCGCCGGCGATCCCGACGCCGAGAGCGATGTCGCCGGCGGCCCTTCCCATCACCTCGACGAGAAACACGCGGTCGAATGCCTCGGCCGTGTCACGTATCTTGTCGATCGAACTGAGCGCCGTCTCGAGCGCCGTAAAGAACCCGATCGTCCAATCGGTGCCCCCGAGGTCGTTGTCGATGGTCCCCGGGATCCCGATGATCTGACCGTTCCACTGGGCGGCGAACTCCTTTGCGCCCTCGAGCGAACCTTCTCCCCCGATGACGAGGAGAGCATCCACATTCGACCGGCGCAGAACGTCCGCGGCTTTTTGCCGCCCCTCCGCCGTCTCGAATTCCCCGCACCGCGAACTTCCGAGGATCGTTCCACCTCGCTGTATGATGTTCGAGACGGACCGAGCGTTCAGGACCGTGTAGTCCTCCGCGATGACGCCGGCGTATCCGAACCGGTAACCGAGGACGCGGAGACCCCTGAAGATCGCCGTCCGTGTGACTGCCCGTATGCACGCGTTCATTCCGGGAGAATCCCCGCCGCTCGTCAACACACCGATCGTCTGTGGCTGCGTGCCCATGCTCTTCGACCTCCCTCGAAAAGGCGAGTATAGTCCCCGGCGGCGCGAGTGTCAACGCGGCTGCGTGCTCCGTTGGAATCTCCCGCGGCAAACGGCGTGAGAAAGTGATATAATTCTCTTTGGAGACGCTGTGAATTCCAGCGGCGCCCGCGCGCCGAGCGGCGGGGGTTCTCGAGTCTTACCCCCACCCGGCGGTCACCGAAACGAAACGACCCTGCCAAACAGGAGCAATCTCATGAATCACGAACGCGTTCGAGGTTCCCTCGCGGCCGCCGCCCGGCGCGCCGGAATCGTCGTGGGGGTTTTCGTGGGGCTCTTTCTGCCGGCCCTCTCCGTGGCGCAGGAGAAAGGTCCGGTGGACATCCGCCGGGAGATGGCGAGAAATAA
>CAZYCB010000109.1:0-2001 GCA_964645735.1 uncultured bacterium
GAATGTTGTTCTCGGTGTAAGTCCCTGCCGCCACGCTGACGGCACCGCCGACATCCACCGCGTTTATCCCCCCCTGAATCGTCGCGAAATGGTCTACTCCCCAACCGGGCGTACCGCTGTTGTAACCGTCGTCTACGTACACCGGGTTTGCTGCCCATGCGAGCCTCGCTCCCAAACAGAGGAGGAGCGAAAAACTGAGCGCGGCAGCAATCGCGAATCGACATTGCTTGCTCATGGATTCCCCCCTTGGATAGAAAACTGCATCTTGGGACAGATTCTCAACGCCTCAGTCTCTATCTTTACTTTCGCTGCTGATGCTTTGATTCCACCGAGGCTTTCTGCACATCGATCATGCGACTTAACCCGACGATCACCTCCCTAGTTTATCGGGCAGAAGAACGGCTGCTTGTCTTCAACCCCTGGTCGTATCTCCGTGGTTCCTTGGTCTGACCAGTACTTAAGAGGCGTGCTCAAGCGAGCGACGCGTTGCAGCTCAATTGCTTCGCGTCTCTCTCTTTGATTATTCGCGCCGCGCAATCTCCGTCGCAGCCGATAGATTCACACGAGTGTGAATCTCAACGGCCGCACCAACGGAAAAAGCACGTACGACGGATTACTTGGGTGGGAAAGCTCGCGACGCTGCTATGCCTTAGGCTGCGCGGCGAGAGAGTGGCCGGAGATGATACCCCTGATGCTGCAGTGTCACCGGCTGGATTTGAGTCGAAAGTGTCTGGCTCGAACGGCTACCCCTGAGGACCGTTGGCAGAGCTGCTTTCTCAACCCCCTATGTCGAGAGTTGTATCACAGATTGTCACGTGTGTCAACTCGATTTGACACATTGTCCTCGTCTGTCTGACAAATGCCTTCGATTCCCAAGATGGAGCGCACCGCCAGCGGCGGCTGCGGCTCGAACGACCGCTAGCGACCAGACGTTTCTGTCTGCCGTCTTGCGCCGCGCCAACGATCCGATAATCCATTGCCTGCCAAGCAAATTGGACGAAGCCCTAAGGGAGTTTGACAAGCCACGAGTCGAGCCCGTACCATTCCCGTCGACGTGGGATGCCGCGCCCGAGCGCAAGAATCCGCCGCAACCCGACCGGCGACCGTCCGTAGATAACGTTTGGCAAATCGCCGCGAAAGTGGAGCTGGCCGCTCGAACCGCCAAGCACCGGAACCGGACCTGATCGGAGGGAGACCCTGTCATGAAATCGTTTCTGAAATCGTTTTTCGCGTCGCTCCTCGCCCTTGCCGTCGTCGTTCTCCTCGTGGTCGCCGTCGTCGGAGCGAAGTCGGCCAAGAAACCCGTCATCAAGAGCCACTCGTACCTCGTCGTCAACGTCTACGGAGAGATTCTCCCCTACTATGCGCCCGGCGGCGTCATGGCGGAGATCTTGGGCGGCGAATCCGAGACCGTCCATCGCATACTCGGCAACATCGAGAAAGCCGCCGCAGACAAGCGGATCGACGGCGTGATCATGAAGGTTTCGGGTAACAACTCGCTTGGAGGAGGATCTATCCAGGAGATCCGTGCCGCCATCAAGAAGCTCCGCGAGTCGGGCAAACCCGTTTTCGCGTTCGCGGACAATCTCGACAGGAAATCGATCTTTCTCGTGTCCGCGTGCGACTCGATCTTCATGCCGCAGAGCGGCACGGTGTACTTCACCGGCATGGGCGGCTCGACGATGTTCATCAAGAACTCTCTCGACAAGCTGGGCATCAAACCCAATCTCCATCAGATCCGCGAATACAAGAGCGCCGCAGAGATGATGACGCGAACCGAGAGTTCGCCCGAGGCGCGCGAGATGCGGGAATGGATGGCCCGCGAATCGTGGGAAATGCAAATGCAGGCGATGACCGCCGACAGGAAACTGTCTGAAGAGAAGCTCGTCGAGCTCATGGGACACGCGCTCTTCACCGCCGGCGAAGCGAAGGACGCCGGGCTCGTGGACAGGCTCCTCTACTGGGATCAGCTCGACGCGCGCCTCAAGGGGGAGAAGGACG
>CAZYCB010000110.1:0-7765 GCA_964645735.1 uncultured bacterium
ACGGCCGCTGCTGGGAGGGCCGAGAGCGGGCCTGCTAACTCTTGCTCGGCGAGCGCGCCAGCCGCTGGCGTTCTCCGCCTTCCTGCGTCGAGCGCCAGTACTTGATCGAGTCCTCGCCTATCTTCCAAGATAGGAAGATCACCGTTCCATCCTGTATCGAATAGAAATCGACGACCCCCTCGTCGACGTCGTGGAGTACGCACCCCGCGTCTTCGATAGTGGCGATATCCTTCTCGATCTCGCGCCCAAGCACCGCGTGTTTCCTTCGCTTGATGCCGAGTTCCTTCGCATCCGGGTTCTGCTCGCTCGCGCCGCACTCCACGATAAGCTGCAGGACCGCGACATCCTCCTCCAACCAAAGGAATTGCTGCTTGTTTCGCCTGATCCGCTCCAGAGTGTTTTCCAGAAAGCCGATGAGCGCTTCGGCCTCCGCGGTGGTGAAAAACTTGGAATTCTTCATGGGGCCTCCTTGAGACCCGGTGTACACGTTCTTTTCGCGCTGTGAGTGATCGCGTGGACATCACAGCCCTTTGCCCTTCCCCCATATTGGTAGTGGATCCGATGGTGAAAAGCAAGTCAAAACCGATGTCGGCGAGACAACCG
Source organism: uncultured bacterium (assembly GCA_964645735.1). Classification (GTDB taxonomy): domain Bacteria; phylum Krumholzibacteriota; class Krumholzibacteriia; order WVZY01; family WVZY01; genus CAZYCB01. Next base: position 604 of record CAZYCB010000110.1, read on the forward strand.
CGGACGGTCTCGCGCGAACGTGTGTCAAGTGCTGCGTGAACGCGAACTGCAAACCGTTTTGCGGCTCGTCCGAGCTGCCGCTCTCGTACAATTCGCATCGAACTCCGTGCTCGTTTTCACGAGGTCCGGCGCTCGGATGCTCGATGGATCAACGTGCGAGGCCGTTCACCCGTCAGGCCGAGTTCCTCGAGCAGGCGCGCTATCAGCGCGTCCTCGATGGACTTCCGTCCTCCCCTCGCCCTTCGCCGCACCGGTATCTGCCCTCCCGCGCCCGACCCGTGCCCTCCGGCTGTTCCCCAGCTTCCGGCTATCCGACGGGCCAGAGTCCCAAGAAGCGCACCGGGATCGTCCGAGCGCAGCGAGAAAAGGATCTCGTCTGCGTACACGCCGATCGCAAATGAGGTCGACGCGTGTTCGTATTTCAGAAAGTAATCCGCTATTTCAGCGACGGCATCCGGGTAGGGGAGCCTCCCCATACGAACGACGACCAAAGGTCCGCACACGACGGCTCGCTCGATCCCCTTGTGTATCGCCGAGAAGTACGCTTCGCCGACCTTGGCGTTCACGATCCTCGAGAGAGCGCGGAGATCCGCGAGGGCGTAGAGATCTTTGAACAAGCGGCGGTCCACCACGGACGCCGCCCTTCCCATGTCGGCCGTCTCGCTCCGGAGCGCGTAGAGCATGGCGGTGGCAACCTTGGGGGTGAGTTCGAGCTTCCACACTCGCCAGTAGAGGTAGAGAAGCGTCGTTGTCGACCCGAGGTGATCCCGCACGTCGAAGAAGGCGACGTGCCGGGTGTCGGGTCTGAGGTGGTGGTGATCCAGAACGATGGAGACTCTTCGCGCGTCGTCGAAGGGATGGTTACCCGTTCCCGGCTGGGTGTCCACGAGCGCAACCGTCTCGAACTTGGCCGCGTCGAGGTCCGCGAGTCGGACCATGCGAATCCCGCAGTAGTCCAAGAGGACCTTGTTCTCAGCACGGCCGATGACCCCGCTGTAGCCGATCGTGACACCGATCCCGAAAATTCTCGTGAGGAGCGTCTCCAGGAGAAGCGCCGAAACGATGGAATCCGGGTCGGGGTTGTTGTGAGAGACGACGAGGACCTGTGTGCGTGCTTCGAGGACCTTCTCGAAGCGCGCTCGACGGAAGCGGACGCGTCTCAGATCGTTTGAGATGCTCAATTCGTTTCGACGCTACTCCCCGGCGGGGCCGAGGGTCAACATCGTTTGCGGCGTCTGTCGCCGGCCTGGCCGCCGCCGACAGGCTCCCGCTGCGCGTCCAGCACTGTCCGCACCGATGGCTTTCCCGCTTGACAATCGCGGGCCCATCGATCAGAGTGACCGCACCGACAACGCGGAGGGCAATCGATGGAATTGAAACCTGTTACGATTCGTCAAGGCATGCTCGCCGACAGCATTTCGGAAGACCGCTCGCACAAGAACATCCTCGCAGCAGCGCTCGGGGTCGTCGGGCTGGCGGGCTTGACATGGGTCGGATCCCATATCCGTATCCCCATCGCACCGGTTCCGATCACCCTTCAGACTTTGTTCGTCGTCCTGGCCGGCGCGCTCGCCGGATCATTCCGTGGTCTTCTCAGCCAAACGCTCTACGTGACGGCTGGCGTTCTCGGCATACCCTTGTTCGCAGGGGCCGCCACAGGCCTCGCCGTTCTGTCGGGTCCGACCGGCGGATATCTCGCCGGGTTTGTCCTTGTGCCTTTCGTCGTGGGGTCGCTCATCGACAGGCGAAGAGGGTTCGCCTGGACGCTGTTCGTGTTCTCCGTCGGGTCGTTGCTCATTCTCGCTCTCGGCGTTCTCCACCTGGCGCTATTCTACGCTCCCAACGTCTGGACGGCGATCCAGGTCGGCTTCATCCCCTTTCTCGTCGGTGACGCGGCGAAGGTGTTTGCCGCAGCGTCTATCTACGGTTCCTACGTACGTTTCCGTTCGAGCGGCCGCTAGCACTCACACATATCGGAGCACATGAAACGCCGGAGGGGATGGGAAACCATCCCCTCGACAACGCGCGGCAGCTGTTCGGAAGATCGTCGTTCAGAAGATCATCATCAGGATGACGATACCGGCGAGCGCAAAACGATAGTAGGCGAAAAAGTCCAGGCTGTACTTGCGGAAGAATCGCAGAGCGTACTTGATGACGAACCAGCCCACCACAGCCGCCGTCGCCATCCCGACGAAGAAGAGCAGGAGCTGACGGGCGGTCAACCCGATCTCCATCACCCGAAGTCCATCCCTGGCCCCGGCCACGACCATGATCGGCCCCCCGAGCAGAAAAGCGAATCTGGCCGCCTCTTCCCGCTTGAGCTTGAGTGCCATCCCCGCGAGTATTGCGAACCCCGAGCGCGACACACCTGGAACGAGGGCCACGGCCTGCGCGAAACCCACGAAGAGACATCCGAAAAATGTCAGGTCGCTCATCGTCTTGCTTTTTTCCGCCAGGCGCTCGAAGACGAGGAAGAGGATCCCTCCGATGATGAGCGTGATCACCGCAACGACCGGACTTCTCACGACGTCGAGAAGCGCACCTTCCATGGCGGCTCCTATGACCATCGCGGGCACGGTGGCGCCAAGAATGTACCACGAGATGCGGTTGTCCACGGTCCACTTCGCGCGGGGCGTCGAGAAGCTGCTCTTGAACCCATTCCACAATCCCTCGAGGTCCCGCTGGAAATAGGCAACGAGCGCTGCGAGCGTCCCGACGTGCATCGCAACGTCGAAAGCCAGACCGTCGACGGCGTTGAAGCCGATCCACTTTCTCAGGAAGAGGAGGTGCGCTGAAGAGGAAATGGGGAGAAACTCGGTCAGCGCTTGAACGATTCCCAAAAATATCGCTCGGAGAAAATCCAAATCGAACACTCGCTCGCGGTGCCACGCCTCAGACGAAGTTGCGATCAGCGACGATGGCCGATGTTATTCTTCCTGACCCTGGGCGTCAAAGAAAAACGGCGCCGGCATCCGCGGGATGCCCGGGGGACACGAGGCGATCACGAGAAGGCAAGCTTCATGAGAGCCTCCTGCTCGAGCCTGTGCGCCTTGATCGATCCCGTAGCGGGGCTGGCGCTCGCCGACCTTTTGACCGTCACGAGGTGCCGGTCTCCGAGCAGGCGTTCGAGAAGCGGTCGCACGTAGTTCAACGCGCCCATGTTGGCGGGTTCTTCTTGAACCCATACGACCTTCCGCGCCCTCGAATGCCTCTCCAGCTCCTTGAGGATTTCGTCCTTGGGAAACGGATAGAGCTGGTCGACACAGACAACCGCCGTCACGCCGTCTTGACGGCGCGCGCGTTCGCTTCTGAGGTCGTGAGCGATCTTCCCCGAACAGATGAGCAATCGCTCGGCGTTCGTCACCAGCGGATCGGACACCACGGACATGAAGCCGCCCGTCGACGAGAACGCCCCGATCGGCGACCCCGCGGCCTCCGCGCGAAGCATGCTCTTGGGCGTGAACACAACCAGGGGCTTTCGCCAGATGCGGAGCGCCTGGCGGCGCAGAAGATGGAAATATTGGGACGACGTGGACGGCTGGCACACCTGTATGTTGTCTTCCCCAGCGAGCTGGAGGAAACGCTCGATCCTCGCGCTCGAATGCTCGGGCCCTTGACCTTCGAAGCCGTGCGGAAGCAGCAGCACGACACCCGAGAGCAGCTGCCATTTGTCTTCCCCCGCGCAGATGAACTGGTCGATGACGGGCTGGGCGACGTTGGCGAAATCGCCGAACTGAGCCTCCCAGCAGACCAACGCGTCCGGGTAGTCCCGGCTGTATCCGTACTCGAAGCCGAGCGCGGCCGTCTCGCAAAGCGGAGAATCCACGGCGGTGAATCTGCCCTGTTTGGGATGGAGCGCCGCGAGCGGACAGTGCTCCGCTCCGGTCTCCGTATCGATGATGACGGCGTGACGCTGGTTGAACGTCCCTCTGCGAGTGTCCTGGCCCGAGAGCCGGACGGGTATTCCTTCCCAGAGGAGCGTTCCCACGGCGAGCGCTTCGGCCATACCCCAGTCGACGGCACGCTCTCCTTCGGCCATCTTGGTTCTCTGCTCGAGGAGTTTCGCGATCTTGGGATGGACATGGAAGCCGGCGGGAGCGGAAGTAAGCTTCGCCGCCACCTCTATCAACCGTTCTGCCTCGACACCTGTTTGCACTTCGAGTGCCGCTGTGTACGGTCCGCCGCGATACGGTTCCCAGTAGGAGGGCAGGCGGCGGAGCACCGGCCGGTGGAGTTTGGACCGGCCTTGCTCGTACTCCCTTTCCAGCTCGCTCCAAATCCGGCTTCGCACGGCCTCCCTGGAGGCGGCGTCCATTCCCGAGCGCTCGGCACAGATCTCCCAGAGCATCGGCCTGCCCTCGATCCGCTTGTAGAGCAACGGCTGGCTGATCGACGGATCCTCGACCTCGCTGTGGCCGTACCGCCGGTATCCCACGAGATCGATGACAACGTCCTCCCCAAACGTCGTACGGTACGCGATGGCCAGCTCGCCGGCATTGTGGATGGCCTCCGGGTCTTCGCCATTCACGTGAACGACTGGAATAGAACGGCGCTTGGCGATGTCGGATGAATAGCGCGACGAGTGAAGCAGCGGGGGTTCGGCGGTAAAACCGATCAGGTTGTTCACGATGATCCGAATCGTGCCGCCCACGTTGTACCCGGGGAGTCCCCCGAGGTTGAGGACTTCCGCCGCCACACCCTGGCCGGCGAACGCTGCGTCCCCGTGGAGGGTGATGCCGAGCACCTTCGCGCGTCCGGTTTCGCCGAGGCGGTCCTGCCTCGCCCGGACCCGTCCCTCGATCACCGGATCCACGACTTCCAGGTGGCTCGGGTTGCTGCTCAGGTGTATCTCGATCTTCCGGCCGGAGATCGTCGTGTGCGTTCCTGTCGCGCCGAGATGATACTTGACGTCCCCGCTCCCCAGTACGCTTCGCGGGTCGACGTCTTCCATCCCGGCGAACATATCGGACGCGGAGACACCCACGATGTTCACGAGGACGTTGAGGCGGCCGCGGTGGCTCATCGCGATCATCGCGACTTCCCCGCCCGAGGCGGCGAACCCGTCGAGAATCGACTCGACGAGAGGAATGAAACCGGCCACTCCCTCGATGGAGTAGCGCTTGCTCCCCACGTAGCGTGCGTGCATGAATCGTTCGAAAAGCTCGGAGCGCGCGAGCTGGCCGACGATCTCCAGGCCGCCGGGCGGCGAGTGATCCGACTCCATCCATCGAGCGACCCAACGGCACCGCGCCGGGTCTGCAATGTGCATGAACTCGACTCCCATCGCCCCGCAGTAGATCCGTCGCCACCTCTCCGACGTGTCCGCTCCCGCGCGCTTCGCCACATCGTCGATTTCCGGGTGGACGTAGGGTTCGAGTCTTCCGAGCGGGTCGATGTCTGCCTGGAGATAACCCCACCGCCGGAAAGCGTCCGCGAGCCTATCCCGATCGGCATCCGTCACCGAAAATCCCTCGGCGGCACGGGCTTGTTCTGGAGAACCTTCTCGATCCGCGCGATCACATCGTCGGAGAGATCTCCAACGACCTCCAGAGCTTTCATGTTCTCCCGCACCTGCGCCGCGCTCGTGGCTCCCGTGATGACGCTGCTCACATTTCCGTTTTTCAAGCACCACGCGAGCGCCATCTGCGCCATCGTGCATCCCAAATCCCGCGCGATCGGCACCAGAGCCCTCGCTCTTTCCAGGCGTTCGGGTCCGCGTTCCCCGAGGACCATGTCCCTGAGCCAGTCGTGACCTTCCAGAGCGAGCCGGGAACCCTTCGGTATGCCGTCGTTGTATTTCCCCGTAAGAAGTCCGCTCGCCAACGGGCTCCAGATTGTCGTCCCCAGGCCGATTTCCTTGTAGAGCGGCGCGTACTCCTTCTCCACGCGGTCGCGGTGAAACATGTTGTATTCCGGCTGCTCCATCACGGGGGGAGTCAAATGCTCTCGCCGCGCCACACCCACCGCCCTCATGATCTCCTCCGCGCTCCACTCGCTCGTTCCCCAATAGAACGCCTTGCCCTGCCGGATCACCAGGTCCATCGCTCGTACCGTTTCTTCGATGGGGGTATGATAGTCCGGACGGTGGCAGAACAAGAGGTCCACGTAGTCCATGCCCAAGCGGCCGAGAGACGCCTCGACGCCCTCGACGATGTGTTTGTGCGAGAGCCCTCTATCGTTAGGCCCGCTTCCCCCCCAGAAGATCTTAGTGGAGACCACGAGATCGGATCTCTTCCATCCGCGTTTCTTGATCACCCGCCCCATCACCGCCTCCGCATTTCCCCCCGCGTACGCCTCCGCATTGTCGAAAAAATTCACACCGCAATCGTATGCGGCGGACATGCACTCGTCAGCGATTGCCTCCCCCACCTGCCCTCCATACGTGATCCACGCCCCCAGCGACAGCGACGAAATGCGAAGACCCGATCCTCCCAGCCGACGGTACTCCATGATACGTCAGTCCTTTCTTCTCGAACGATGATCGCTCGACCGCGACCCCATCCGCTCCGCGTCCGTGTCCCAGGCGCGCCTGAACCCTTATCGCTTCTCACTCATCCCGCGCCGCCTCCGCCTCCGCCACTCCCGCCTCCCCCGCCCCCACTCGCTCCCCCGCCCGTTCCCGTCGCGGAACTTATCGTCGTCGAGACGGCATCCACCATGGTCGAGACCCCCGACGCGAGATCGGCCAAGCCGTCACCGCCGCCCGCCTGGGACGCGTAGAACCACACGGGCGACACGCCCGTCGCGTGTCCGTCATCGAGAAGGAGATTCGGAACCAGCTTCTTGTGCAAACCGAAAACGATCGCTGCCGATAGATAGCGGCCCCATTCCGGCGAATGGAGCGTCACCGGCCCCAGCGTGCGGCCGATCGACTTGAGGTGCGACCTGAAGCTCTTCCACGCGAGCATGAGCCGCTGGCCCTCGTGCGTCCGGCGAGTGAGAAAAACCGTGAGGATCGCTGCGAGAAACCCGCTCGAGGCCGCGGGCACTCCGACGTACGGGAGGGACACGACACTTATGACGATTCCGGAAGCCCCGACGAGCGTGCCGAACATGGTATTGGTCACCATGGGCCCCACGGGATACGGTTCGAACAAGCGCAGCGACGAGCAATGCGCCCGCACGGACTTGCCCCACGCGCGGAAAAATTTCACGAACGTCG
>CAZYCB010000111.1:0-20526 GCA_964645735.1 uncultured bacterium
CGACGCCCTCGCGGCCGAGCGCGCCGCGGAAGCGCAGCGGCTCGTCACCGTCGCGGCGCTCAAGGATCTCGAGGTCAGGCTCGCGAACGCCCGCCGCACTCTCGAGCGCAATCGCGGGCTCCGCACCGGTGATTTCGTCAGCGAAGAAGCGCTCGACAACGCCGAGACCGCCGTGGAGAGCTACGAGGCCCAGATCGCCCTGGCCAATGAAAGCATCAACGCCGCCGAGCGCGCGGTCGACATCGCCCGCCAGAACATCGAGAACTGCACGATACGCGCGCCCTTCGAGGGAATCATCGTATCGAAGGACGCGCAGCCGGGAGAGATGGTGTCCCCTATCTCTGCGGGAGGCGGGTACACGCGTACCGGAATAGCAACTGTCGTCGACATGACTTCTCTCGAGGTCGAGGTGGACGTCAGCGAGTCGTACATCGCGCGCGTGAAACCCGGGCAGCGCGTGGAGACCGTCCTCGACGCGTACGCCGATTGGAGGATTCCCTCGACCGTGCGCACGGTCATCCCGACGGCGGACAGGCAGAAGGCAACGGTGAAAGTCCGTATCCGATTCGATGCGCTCGACCCCAGGATTCTCCCGGACATGGGAGTCAAAGTATCTTTCCTGGAAGGAGAGCCCGATACGTCGGGTGCCGTCGTGGTACTTGTCCCGCGTGAGGCGGTTCGCGACGACGACGGGCAATCGGTCGTGTTCGTCGTGAGAGACGGACGGGCGGAGCGGCGGGCGGTCCGAGTCGGCCGCGAGCGTGGAACGGACATCGAGGTCATCGCTGGACTCCGGCCGGGCGAACAGGTCGTAACGGAGCCTCGAAATGACCTCGGCGACGGCGAGCGCGTTTCCCCGCGAAACTAGCGCTCGTTCAACAAGACGAACTTCGCGATGGAGGAACATCGATGGCACGGATGGACAGCGGTGGACAGGGAGCGCTCGTCGAGATCAGGAATCTCGACAAAAAATATCGCCGCGGCGGAGAGGAAATCGACGTGTTGAGAGGTCTCAACCTCGACGTCGAGCAGGGGGAATTCATCGCCTTCATGGGTCCGTCGGGCTCGGGCAAGACGACCCTTCTCAACCTGATCGGCGGACTCGACTCACCGACTTCCGGTACAATACGTATCGCCGGCGAGGAGATCAGCGCCCTCTCCGGACGGAAGCTCGCCGCGTGGCGCTCGCGCCACATCGGCTTCATTTTCCAGATGTACAACCTCATTCCCGTGCTCACCGCTTTTCACAACGTTCAGCTTCCGCTGCTTCTCACAGGACTCTCGAAATCCGAGCGCAAGCGTCACGTGGAGGACGCGCTCACTCTCGTCGGGCTATCCGATCGAGTGCACCACTATCCGCGCCAGCTCTCAGGCGGACAGGAGCAGCGCGTGGCGATTGCGCGGGCCATTGTCGCCGACCCCACGATCCTCCTCTGCGACGAGCCGACGGGCGACCTCGACCGCGCTTCTGGCGATGAGATCCTCGATATCATCAGCCGGCTTTCCAAGGAGTTCGGCAAGACGATCTTTCTCGTGACGCACGACCCCGTCGCGGCAAAGCGCGCGGACACGATCCTTCATCTCGACAAGGGGACGCTCCTCGAATACGCCGGCGGGGCGCCATCGGAGTCGCATCCGGGAGCGGCACCGAGATGAAGTACTTGCACATCGTTCTCGTCAACCTGCGACGCAAGAAGCTCCGTACGATCCTCACGATCGGCTCGTTCGCCGTGGCGCTCTTTCTCTTCGGCGTTCTCGCCACGATCAAGACCGCCTTGAGCTCGGGTGTCGACGTCGCCGGAGCCGATCGACTCGTTGTCCGGAACCGCATTTCGCTCATCATGCCGCTCCCCTTTTCCTACCGGGACGTCATCCGCCAAATGCCCGACGTCGCGGAAGTGACGTTTGCAACCTGGTTCGGCGGCTACTATCAAGACATGAAGAATTTCTTCCCCAACTACGCGATCGATACCGAAACATACCGGAAGGTCTATCCCGAGTACCTCATCCCGGACGCGGATTGGAAAGCGTTCATCGACGATCGGCAGGGGTGCATCATCAGCCCCCCCCTCGCCGACAAGTACGGATTCAAGATCGGCGACCGCATTCCCCTTCAGGGCACGGTGTGGACGGGAACGTGGGAGTTCAACGTTCGGGCGATCTACGGCGCGGAGCGGAAAGAACTGATCACTCCCGAACTGTGGTTCCAGTACAAGTATCTCGAAGAACAGCGGCCGTTCTTCAAGGGAACCGTCGGATGGTACGTGGTGAAAGTTCGCGATCCGTCCGGTGCGGTCGTCGTGGCGAAGGCGATCGACGACCGTTTCGCAAACTCACCGTATGAAACGAAGACGGAGACGGAAAAGAGCTTCGCCGCGGGCTTCGCGAATCAGATCGGAAACATCCGGCTCCTCATTCTGTCGATCGGGAGCGTCGTGTTCTTCACGCTCCTGCTGGTGACGGGCAATGCGCTCGCCACGTCGGTGCGCGAGCGCACCGCGGAGCTCGCCGTCATGAAGACCGTTGGTTTCACCGACGCCTCGGTCCTCGGGTTCGTGATGGCCGAGTCCCTCGCGCTCGCGGCGGTCGGCGGGGTCATCGGTCTCGGACTCGCCAAAGTCTTCACGCTTTCCGGCGATCCGACGGGGGGAATGCTCTCCAATTTCTATCTCCCCACCGATTCTCTCGCCGTGGGTCTCGTCGTTGCGCTCCTGGCCGGCGCCGCCGCGGGGATCATCCCAGCCTTCGGGGCGATGCGCTTGAAGATCGTCGACGCGCTGAGGAGGGTGTGAACATGGCGATTCCGGTGAACTACAACGTGAGGAGCATCGTCAACCGCTGGCCATCGACGCTCGTTGCGGTCCTGAGCATCGCGGGAACCGTCGGCGTGTTCATCGTCATGCTCGCGATGGCCCAGGGGTTCCGGTCCACGCTCGTCGGGTCCGGCTCGCCGCAAAACGCTCTCATACTCAGAGGCGGCGCCAACAGCGAGATGATGAGCGTGGTCATGCTCGATCAGGCTCGCGTGATCGCCGACGCTCCCGGCGTCGCCCGTTCCGCGTCGGGGGATCCTCTCGTGAGCACGGAGGTCGTCGTGATCGGGGCCTTCCCGCTCATCGCATCGGGGTCCGACGCGAACGTACAGATACGAGGGATATCGCCGAGAGCCCTCGAGGTCCGGCCGGATATTCGCGTCGTCAAAGGGCGCTTCATACAGAGCGGGCTGACCGAACTCGTTGTCGGAAAGAATGTCCCCGGGACGTACCGCGGGTTCGAGATGGGGTCTACCGTCGATTTCGGCGGGGGGCGTTGGAAGATCGTGGGTGTGTTCGACGCAGGCGGCAGCGCGTTCGATTCCGAGGTGTGGTGCGACGCCAGCGTGCTCAACCAGATCTTCAAGCGGCCCGAGAACATCTTCCAGTCGGCGACCGTTCGGCTGGAGTCGGTCGATGCGTTCGACAAATTCAAAAACGCCGTGACGACCGATCCGCGTCTCACTTTCGACGTGTTCCGCGAGGCGGCTTTCTACGCTGAACAGTCGCGCATGATATCGACGATCATCCGCGTGCTCGGTTTTCTCGTCGCGGGCATCATGGCGGTGGGCGCCGTGTTCGCCGCGCTCAATACGATGTATTCGGCCGTCGCCGCGCGGTCCGCGGAGATCGGGACGCTCAAGGCGCTCGGTTTCAGTCCGGCGAATATCGTCGCGTCGTTCCTCGTCGAGTCGCTCGTCATCGCGCTCGCGGGCGGCGTGATCGGGTGCCTCGCAGCGCTTCCTTTCAACGGTTTCACGACCGGCACGCTCAACTGGGCGAGCTTCTCGTACCTCGCATTCGCCTTCCGCGTGACTCCCGCGGTCCTCGTGAGCGGCATCGTCTTCTCGCTCATCATGGGAATCGTCGGGGGCCTGCCGCCCGCCGTCAGGGCGGCGCGCGTCCCCGTGATCGTCGCCCTCAGGGAGCTTTAGAGAGCACTGCGACGCTTTGATGGAAGAGTCGAACTCGACCCCGCGCGGCTAGACGATTCCGTCCGTTCAGACGACGCCGCCGGATAAAACCACTCCGCCCGATCCAATCAATCCGCTTGCGCCGCGCACCAGGCCTCCCTAGACCAACGCCTCCACGAGCAGATACACGCCCAGCGCCGCAAGGGTGATCGTCGAAGCGAGAACGAGCTTTCGCCTCCCCCCCGGTCCGAGAAGACTCGTCGCGCCGAAGGCGAAGATGATGAGCCCCAGCATCGTGACCATCGTCGCGTAGAACACCGCGATGAGAACCACGGCGCTCGCGGGACTCCGGCCCCATGCATTCATGGCCGCCGGTCCCAGAACGAGGCTCCAGCCGAGGTAGGGCCCAGGATTGAGAACGTTGACGAGCGCGGCCTGGACGAGCGTGGGGGGTCCGGATCCCTTTTCCGCGGAACCGGCCGTACTCGCGAGCTTCCACCGCCTGTAGCTCGCCGCCGCGAGAACGAGGAGGAACACACCGCCCGCGGCTTGCAGGAGCGAATCCATTTCTCTGGGCAATCGTTTGAGCACGGCGAGGACGACGAGGGCGATCGGCCCATCGCTGAGGAGCGGAGAGAGCGCTGCAGGAAGCGTTCGTTTCCACCCGTTTTCCGCGACCCTGGAGAGGAGAAACGCGAGCAGGGGGCCCGGCTGCACGGCCGCAGCGAAGGCGAATCCGGCCCCGATGATGATGCTCTCCGTCATAGAGCGGACCGTTACAGAAACACGTACCGTGCGATGAAGAGAAGACCCAGTATGTAGACGAGCGGCGTGGCTTCACGGGCGCGTCCGGTCAAGAGCTTGAGCGCTGGATAGCTGATGAATCCGAAGGCGATCCCATCGGCGATCGACCAGTTGAAGGGCATCCCGATCATCACGAGAAAGGCCGGAAACGCCTCGGTGAAATCCGACCAGTCGATGTGACGGATGCTTTCCACCATGAGACATCCGACGACGATGAGCGCAGGCGCGGTGATCGGCTGGAGCACGCCTCCTTCGACGGGGACTCCACCCCCCACCATCTTCACGATCGGCGAGAAAAAGAGAACGAGGATGAACAGCACGCCGGTGACGACGCTGGCGAGGCCCGTCCTCGCTCCGGCCTCCACGCCCGTCGCGCTTTCGATGTACGCGGTTACGGTCGACGTGCCGAAGAGAGATCCCACAACGGTTCCCGAGGAATCGGCGAGAAGCGCCCGCGTGGCGCGCGGCAGCTTGCCATCCTTGAGAAAACCGGCGCGTTCGCTCACACCGATGAGCGTGCCGATCGCATCGAAGACCGCCATGAAGAGAAAAATCACGATCACGGGAATCATCGCCGCGTCGAACAGCCCGCGGAGATCGAGCTTGAAGAGCGTCGGTGCCATCGACGGGGGCGTCGAAACGAGCCCCTGCCATTCGACGAGCCCCAGTATCCACGCGAGCGCCGTGGCGAAAACGATCCCGATGAGGATCGCCCCTTTGACGCGCCGCGCGATGAGCGTCACTGTGAAGAGGAGCGCCACGCACGCAACGACCGTCGGCGCCCTCGAGAGATCGCCGAGACGCACGATCGCCGTGGGAGACTTCTCCGCGATCCCCGCCCCCGTGATGCCGATGAACGCGATGAAGAGTCCGATCCCCACCGCTATCGCGCGCTTGAGGGAAGCGGGCACACCGTCGATGATCATTTCGCGTACGCGGAGGAACGTGAGGAGCACGAAGACGATGCCGGAAACGAACACCGCGGCGAGCGCCACTTGCCACGACACGCCCATGGTGAGACACACGGTGAGGAAGAAGAAGTTCTCTCCCATCCCCGGCGCGAGACCGATCGGGTAGTTGGCGAGAAGCCCCATGGCGAGGGTCGCTACCGCGGCAGACAGACACGTCGCCGTCATCACGGCGCCGAAATCCATCCCCGTGCCGGAGAGCACCGTCGGATTGACGAAGACGATGTACGCCATCGTCATGAAAGTGGTGACGCCCCCGAGGATCTCGGTGCGCACGTTGGTCCCCTGCTCGCGTAAGCGGAAGAGACGCTGCAGCATGATTCGATTCTAGCGAGGGGGGTGGGGCATGCCAAGCATTTTCGAGTCGTGGTGAATGCGCCTCTACGAAGTCGGCAAGCGGCCGCCGCGGGTGGCGGCCACGGGCGCCCGCTCTCCGCGCGCAGCCTGCGAGCACGGACGCGGGCGGATGGCCGACAGGACCCGCGGCTCAGCCTGAACGCTATTTGTACACCCGCCGCATGGTCCCCAGCCCGGTGGGAAAGGCCGACGCCTGTTCGTCCGTCAGCTCCGGGAGGCTCTTCTTCACGTACACCCAGTAGGAGCGGTCCTCGTACCAATCCACTCTCGACACGCCGATGAGACGGGTCTCGTCGAATCTCTTGTCGCTCGCCATCTCGAAATGCTCCGGATAGAACTTGGCCACGGCGAAGCTCCGCGACGGTACGACGATGACATCCGGGTCCCTTTTGGCGATGTAGTCGATGGAGAAGCCGTTCTTGGCGATGGTGAGGTCCGTCAACGATCTGGGGTGGATATCGATCGTTTCGAGACCCGAGAAATAGGGGATCGCCCCCACATCGCTCGTGGCGAGAACGGCATCCGCCGGCATGGTCTTCTTCAGCCACTTGCCGAGCGCCACGGGGCACAGCTGATTGCCCGCTTCCGAGATGTGCGCGACGACGCGAAGCTCGGCAAAAACTCCCAGATTCAACACGACGACGGCGAAACCGACGAGCCAGAACGAAGCCATCGAGCGCTTCGGCCGTTCGGCGGCAAAGAAAGGCGCCTGAATCTGTGCCGCCGGCAAAAGCAGGACCGCGATGTACGGGGCGTTGTATCTCATCCCCGGCATCCAGTCCCTGAAATTGAAATAGAACAGGGCGTAGACCACAACGAGAACGACGGCGACACCCTCCGCCCGCCGCATCCCTCCCGAGGACCGCGACAGCTTGAGCCCCGCGATCGACAGGACGGTGAGCGCGATGAAGTAGTACCCCAGGGGAGGCGTGTAGTACATGTGCTTGACGAAATAGAATTTCAGATTCTCGACCCACGCAAAAACGAGAGAGACACCGCCTCCTCCCTTCGAGAGCAGCGGTGTGGGCAGCCACTCGCCGAAGTAGGCGACTCGCCACGCGTGGTAGAGGGAGAGGCACGCGGCAAAGGCGAGAAGCGAGAGCAAGAGCTTCTTTCGCCAGCGTTTGTCGCCGTGGACTTCCTGGCTTCCGCGCCTGCTCAGCCATAGGACCGCGCCGACGGCGACGGGAAGAGCCGCCATGCCTTCGGGCCGGCACAGCGCGAGGAGAAACGAGGCCGAAACGAGAAGAACGTAATCTGCGAGCTTCCCGCGCGACAGAACGGAATCCAGGGCGTAGAGCATCAAGAGCAGGAGAAATGCGTACAACGGCATTTCCATTCCGGAGACGGCGTACATCACCACGGGACCCGACCCGGCGAGCACGAGAAGGGGGAAGAGCATCTGGAGCGCCGGCATTCCGCGTCTCCGGTAGAGCGCCCAGAGGAGCGTCACGTTGAAAATACCGAAAAGCGTGCCGACCGTCGGAACGGCATCGGGGAGGTTCAATCCAAGCGTGTGGAGAAAAGCGCAAACGAGGATCCAGAGCAGATTGCTGTACCCTTCGACGGGCCGCTCCGTGGGATTGAATCGCAGACCGTGGCCGTTGGCGAGATTCTCCGCGTAGCGGAATGAAATGTACGAGTCGTCGGGAATGAAGTCCATCATGAAGAACGCACACGCGACGCACAGCACCACCGCCGCGAAGAGGACGTATTCGGCTCCCCTGTTCGATCGTTCGCTGTCTGCGGTCATCCCTCTCTCCTTACGCGGCGCCTCGACAAACGCCGCCATCGTCCGAGTGCCAAGAGTATCCCCGACACCCGCCGGCGTGTCAACGGCTCGAGTTTTCCAGGCGTTTCCGCAATTCCCTCGTTCCCTCCGACGTGTTCCCCGCTGTATGATGAGAACGTGCAGAGTCTCGAGCCCATGAAGAAGCCCGCCTCGTACCGAATTCTCGTTTCCGACTCGATCCGCATATGGGGCGGCGCCCAACGGTTCATCGTCGAGCTCGCCGAGGGCCTCACGCGCCGCGGCCACGATGTCGTCATACAGACGCTCCCCGGCTCCCCCCTCTCACAACGCGCCGCGCGCAGGGGACTCCGCGTCCGCGAGGTCCGCATCCGTACGGACGCGGCGCCGTGGACGGTGATCCCGCTCGCCGTTCACATGCGCGGTCATCCGTACGATTTTGTCGTCACCACCTTCGACAAGGACCTCCGGACCACGGGACTCGCCGCGCGTCTGTCGGGCACAGGCGCCGCGGTGATTCACACGCGCGAATGCGATGACCCCGTGAAGAACAAAGCGCGCTACCGCTGGTTCTACACGAGGATCGCGAGCCACATCGTCGTGAACAGCCGGGCGACGCTCGCCACGACGCTCGCGTCGGCCCCGTGGCTCGACGAAAAGCGCGTCAGCGTTCTTCACAAGGGCATCGATCTCGGAGATTATGAGCCGCTCGACCCGGGCCCATGGCGCCAGCGCTTGAATCCCATGGGGGATCGTGTCGTCGTCGGTTATGCCGGTCAGCTCATCGGTCGCAAGCGCATCGATGTCCTGCTTCGCGCGCTCTCCTCGCCCGAGTTCAGTTCACTTCCCTGGAGGCTTGCGATCGCGGGAGCGGGGCGTGCCGAGGCCGCTCTTCGAGAGGAAGCCGACCGTCTCCGCTTCGGAGACCGAATCGAATTCTGCGGGTTCGTCGAGAGAATCCACCAATGGATGGCGGCGATCGACGTGTTCGCGCTGCCGTCGTTCATAGAAGGCTTCGGGTACGTTCTCGCGGAGGCGGCGGCCGCTGGAAAACCGTGCGTCGCCTACCGCGCGAGCAGCATTCCGGAGGTCGTAGTCGACGGCGAAACGGCGCTGCTCGCCGAAAAGGGGAACGACGCCGAATTCGCGAGTCATCTCCGTCGGCTTGTGAGCGACGCGGGCGAACGGGAGAAAATGGGCCGAGCGGCCCGGCGTGACGCATTCCACAGACACGGACTCGAGAGGATGATCGATCGGGCGGAGGAGATCCTCGCGAACCTCAAGCGGGCGCAGGCGAACCGAAAAGCGGACTGAAAAACGGATCGAAAAGGCCGGTCTAGCGCATGGGCCGCCACGAAGCAAACGCGCCGGGACCGTGCGACGCGAGTTTCATCGCACCCGACCCGTCTGTCGCCACGAGCACGATCTCCTTCACAGCTCCATCCTGGACGGCGACGCTTACGAACCGGCCGTCGGGGGATAGATCGGGGCGGGCGTCCCGAACGTCCACGAGATGAGCGGAAAACAGCTTGCGCGTCGATCCCCCTCCCACCGCGCCGACGACGAGCGAATACTCGCCGCCCATGACGGACGCCCACGGCGACACCAGAGCCCTCCGTCGATCCTCCTTGCCTGCGAGCGCGACGAGCTCTTTTCCTCCGGAGAGATAGGCGATCCAGTAAACGGCGTGGCGGGCATCGAATGCTCTTCGCACTGACTTGGCCGCGACGTCGAGCGCGAAAACGTCGCGCCCCAGACCGAACGCGATCTCCCGCCCGTCGGGCGACACCGCGACGGCCCGAATGCGGCGGTTCCCGAACCTCGGCACGAAACCGTCACCGAGGAGAGCTTCTCGTTCGCCCCTCTTCGGCCCGAGGACGAAGACATTCGTGCCGTTCGAGTAGACGATGCGACCTCCCTCGGGGAAAAGAGCCGCGGCCGCGACAGGTTCTCCCTCGACGAGATCCGACCGCTCGCCGGAGAGCGCGACGCGCTCGATACCGTTGTTGTGCGCCACGATGAGCGATTCCCCGCCGGGCTCCCAAATGGGAGGGATTGCATCGTCGATCATCAGACGGTGGTCGACGTCGAACTGCGGCAGCTCGAACGAGACGCTCGCGATCTCCGGTGCGCCCTCCGCGTTTTCCTCGCTATCCTCCGCACCATCGACGCGCACCACCGCGAGCGCCACGCGCGTCGAGCTCACGGGCAGGTCCGGTGTGCCGATGTCGTAGAAGGCGAGCCTCTGGCCGCACGGCGAGAAGCGCGGAGCGATGAGCGCCGTATCCGACGAAAGAAGCGGCATCGGATTCTCGCCGTCCGCCCCGACGAGGACGAGCTCGCGGCAACCACGGGTGAATACGAGTTCGAGACTCGCGTCAACGGCGAGGGAGGAATGCTCTTTCACGGCCTCCGTACACCCGACGCAAAAAAGCGTCACCAGCAAAAGCGTCCAAGCAAAAAAACGGCCGTTTTCGGATCTCATGTTCACCCTCTGCAAAGGGCACTCGCGACTTCTCGGCGCTCGAGCTAGTCCTTGAGCTTCTCCTTGAAGTGTTCGCGGAACTTCGACACCTTGGGTGCGATCACGGCGCGGCAGTACCCGGCTCCCGGATTTCGTTCGAAGTACTCCTGATGGTGCTCTTCCGCTTTATAGAACGCTTCGAAGGGAACGAGCTCCGTCACCACAGGACGATGGAGCGCAGTGGACGACTCGACTTCTTCGATCTTCTTTTCCGCGGTCTGTTTCTGGCGGTCATCGCGGTAGAAGATGACCGACCGGTATTGAGACCCCAGATCAGCGCCCTGCCGGTTCAGAGTCGTCGGATCGTGAATGCTGAAGAACACCGTCAGTATATCATCGTACGCGATCACGCGAGGGTCGAATTCGATCTGCACGACTTCGGCGTGACCCGTCGTCCCGCTGCAAACTTGTTCGTATGTCGGGTTCTTCACCGTGCCGCCGGAATACCCCGACACGACGCTCTTCACCCCCTCGAGCTCTGCGTACACCGCGTCGAGACACCAGAAACACCCGCCCCCCAGCGTGGCGATTTCCGTCTCACGAACCGGCTGCACCGCCGGATCTTGTCCTCCGATCATGGCCCACCCCCTCGAGAATACCGGTTGGATCGATGCCAGTTGAAAGAAAATCAGTGCTGCGATGAAATTCGCTCTCCGCATACGCCTGCCCTCCTGCAATCTCGGGCCGATCGGGAATCGTCATCCCCCAGCCCGGCGGTTCGGCCGTGGAAACAAACGGCGTCTGTCAGAATATAACGAACGGAACCCCCGGACGTCAAAAGCTCGGGATTGCCGGTGATCCCCCGTATGTGGTAATTAGGACTGTGCCGCGAGAGGGCCAAGCCTGCTCGGGCGATGCTGAGGACCGCCCGGCGGCCTTCCCGGCCTGAGACCGTCGAAGCTGTGTCGCCCGCCGGAGAATTTCTCCCGCGGCGGAGGAAAAGAACGATGCGAAAACGCGCCCTCTCGCTCTCGGCATTCGCCGCGAGCTTCGCTTTCGTAGGCCTCCTGGCCTGCTACGGCAGAATGGATTACACCCCCGAACCGTCCACTGTCGCGCGAAGGCCGAACATACTCCTCCTGATCTCCGACGACCAGTCGTGGACGTACACCGGCGCGGCCAACGACCCTCTTTTCAAAACCCCGGCGATAGACGCGCTGGCCCGCGAGGGCATTCTCTTCAGCCGCGCGTTCGTTTCCTGCCCCGTGTGCAGCCCCTCGCGTGCGGCCCTGTTGACGGGTCAACCGATCTGGCGGCTGAACGATGCCGCCAATCAGGGAGGGCCGCTCGACGTCGAGTTCACGTGCTATACGGATCTGCTCCGGGTCTCTGGGTACCATGTCGGTTTCACCGGCAAGGGATGGGCACCCGGCGATGTCGCGCTCACCAGCCGCTCGACAAACCCGGCGGGCGATGAGTTCAATCATTATGGGCCGTGGAGTCCCGACGACAATTTCGAGGAATTCCTCGACAGTGTGCCGGAAGATTCGCCTTTCTGCTTCTGGTGGGGGAGCCGCTATCCGCACCGGCCATTCGACGTCTCCCTCGGCGCGAACGACATGAGTCTCATCGACAGCGACGAACTCACACCCATATGGCCTCGAGTTCGCCCCATCGTGGCGGACATCGCACGTTACGTCAACGACACGCGGAGTTTCGACCGAGAGGTCGGCCGCGCCTTCAGGATCCTCGACGCGCGCGGCCTGCTCGATAACACGCTCATCGTCGTGACGAGCGATAACGGGATGCCCTTTCCGCGAGCGAAGGCCAATCTCTACGACACCGGCACTCGCGTGCCCCTCGTCGTCTGGTGGAGGGGTCACGCGCCCGGAGGAAGAGTCATAGACGACTTCGTGCCTCTGACGGATCTCGCTCCGACATTTCTCGAGGCCGCCGGGAGAACAGCACCGACCGGCATGATCGGATCGAGCCTCATCCCGATTCTCCTATCGGACAAGAACGGGCGGGTCGAAACGATGCGTGATTTCGTTGTCACCGCTCGCGAGCGCCACGCGAATTCGCGCGCGGGGGATTTGGGGTATCCGTCGCGGGCCATCCGGACGAACGACTACCTCTATATACGAAACTACGAACCCGATCGATGGCCGGCGGGCGACCCTCCGGATTACGGCGACGTCGACAGCTGGAACTGGTCGTACACGTCACCGACAAAAGAGTACATGATGCAGTACTGGAACGATCCCGCCGTCCAGCCTTTCTTCCGTCTCTGCTTCGAAAAGCGTCCTGCGGAGGAACTCTACGACCTGAGGAGCGACGAATACGAAGTTCGCAACGTCCTCGCCTCGCCGCCGCCCGACGGGCAGACCTCCGGCGTGGACTACGAGAACGTCCGACAGCAGCTTGCCGCACGGCTCGACCGGTACCTGAAGGAGACCGGGGACCCGCGGGCCACAGGCAAAGAGCCGCCGTGGGATGCCTACCCGTACATCATGCCGCTGCCCCCCGAGAAGGCGGACAGCGTCTTCACGCGCTGAGACGGACCCGCCCTCCCCCGGCTGCGCCCCGTGGCCCGCGTGGCTTTCCTGCACGTACGTTGACGGGCGTTTTGCGGTTTGTTATCATATAGCAGCCAAACGTCTTTCGCCGAAAGCAGCCTCGATCCGGCAGGTGTGACACGGGGGCCGCGGGGTGCGTCGTTCATTTCAGCGACCGTTTTGCCGAACGAGTCTTCCGCCGTCACTTCGGTCCAGAGAACGGTAGGCTTTTTGCTTCAGCCTTTTGCAGGAAAAGGAGCTGACGACCCGTGCCGCTCGCGGCCGACAGGACGACATAACGACGGGCCCAAGACATGATGAAGTTCCTCAGACAGGCGTTTCCCAAACGAATCACGAAGGACCAGGCCAGGGACACGGGAATGGCCATGGTGCTTCTGTGCCTTCTCTTGGGATTCCTGCTGGACGCCGATTGGATGTTCACGCTGGCGATTCCGGTCCTGGTGCTCACCATGATCGCTCCCAGGGCGTACCATCCGATCGCCGTCGTGTGGCTCGGTCTCTCCCATCTTGTTGGGACGGTCGTATCGAGGATTCTTCTCACGATGGTTTTCTTCGTCGTGGTCCTTCCTGTGGGGCTCGTCCGGCGCATGCTCAAGAAGGATTCTCTCCAGCTGAGGGAATTTGGCAGGGGAAAAGGGTCCGTGATGCAAGTACGGGATCACGTGTACGCGCCGGCGGATATCGACAAGCCGTATTAGGACGCAGCTCGACGACAACGGCGGGATGCATCAACAGAGGGCGTGACCAAATGGAGTTTTTGAAAGACCTTTGGGGATTTTTGAAAGTCCGCAAGAAGTACTGGATGCTTCCGCTGATTCTCATACTCTTGCTGTTTGGCGTGCTGATCGTTTTGACGACAGGCACGGCCATTGCGCCCTTCATCTACACGCTTTTCTAAGAGAGCCGGACATGCCGCGGGCGATTCTCGGAATATCTGCGTACTACCACGACAGCGCCGCCGCGGTCCTCGTCGACGGCGAGATCGTGGCGGCCGCTCACGAAGAACGCTTCACGCGAAAGAAGCACGACCCTTCGTTTCCGACGAACGCGGCGAAATACGTCCTTCATGAAGCCGGACTCGACTACGCAAATCTCTCCGCTGTCTCGTTCTACGACAAGCCCTATGTCAAGTTCGAGAGACTCCTCGAGACCTACCACGCCTTCGCCCCCGATGGGTTGACGAGCTTTCTCTCCGCCATTCCCGTGTGGATCAAAGAGAAACTCTTCATGAAAAAGCTCCTCGCCGAGGAGCTCGGAAAGCTCGGTGAAGGGAAAGTCCCGATTTTCTTCCCCGAACACCACCTCTCCCATGCGGCCAGCGCTTTCTACCCGTCTCCTTTCGAGGAAGCGGCAATACTCACCATCGACGGCGTCGGCGAATGGGCGACAACGACGATCGGGCACGGCAGGGGGAGCCAGATCGAGATTCTCCGCGAACTTCGCTTCCCTCACTCCGTGGGCCTTCTTTACTCGGCGTTCACGTACTACACCGGATTCAAAGTCAATAGCGGCGAGTACAAACTCATGGGACTCGCCCCCTACGGGAATCGCGGCGACGAGCAGACTCGCCGTTTCAAGGATATTATCCTCGGCACACTCGTCGATATGCGCGACGACGGTTCGATACTTCTCGACATGAATTACTTCAATTACGCCACGGGGCTCACGATGTGCGACGACAAGAAATGGGAGAAGCTTTTCGGCGTGCCGCCGAGAAAGCCCGAGACGCACATCACGCAGGAGTACATGAACATGGCGATCGCCATCCAGGAGGTGACCGAGGAGATCGTCCTGCGGCTCGCCCGGACGGCGAAGGAACTCACGAAGAGCCGCTGCCTCGTTCTCGCCGGGGGCGTGGCATTGAACAGCGTCGCCAACGGCAAGCTGCTGAAGAACGGGATCTTCGACGATATCTGGATCCAACCGGCCGCCGGTGACGCCGGGGGGGCGCTCGGGGCCGCGTACGCCGTATGGCATATCTACGAGAAGAACGAACGAACGGTTAACGGGAACCCGGACTCGATGAAAGGCGCGTACCTGGGACCTGAGTACGGCGCCAAGGATATTCTCAAGGTCGCGGGCAAGTTCGACGCCCCTTGTACGCACTTCGACGATTTCGACGCGCTCACGCGGACGGTTGCGGGACTCATGGCCAAAGGCAAGGTCGTGGGGTGGTTCCAGGGACGGATGGAATACGGCCCGCGCGCTCTGGGAAACCGGAGCATACTCGGCGATGCCAGAGATCCCGAGATGCAGAAGAAGATGAACCTCAAGATAAAGTACCGGGAAGGCTTCCGTCCCTTCGCGCCCACGGTGCTCGAAGAGGATATCGGGGAGTACTTCGACCTCGACCGGCCGTCACCGTACATGCTCCTCGTCATTCCCGTTCAAGGGAAGCGCCGCAAGCCTCTGCCCGCCGGCTACGACAACCTCGAACTGTACGACCGGCTGTACCATCTCCGCTCGGATGTTCCGGCGATCACGCACATCGATTACTCCGCCCGGATCCAGAGTGTGAACAGGGAGACCAATCCCCGGTACTGGGCGCTCATCAACGAATTCAAGAATCAAACAGGGTACGGTGTGATCGTCAACACAAGCTTCAACGTTCGCGGCGAACCCATCGTGTGTTCCCCGGAACACGCGTACCGGTGTTTCATGCGGACTGAGATGGATTACCTCGTTATGGGAGACTTCCTCTTCGACAAGACGCTCCAACCGACGTTCGCGGACGACCAGGACTGGAAGAAAGAATTCAAGCTCGACTAGCTGCTGTCGGCGATTTGGGAGTGCGCTGCGGGGTCGCCTCGAACCCAGCGCTCCGCTTCCCTCGGCTTCCCGCCTGGGGGCGGGCGATCCTCGGTCGCTCCCGCGATGGGTTCTCGACGACCCCGCAGCGCACCCCGGAAAGTCTATCTCGGAGTCGCGTCGGGGAGTCCGCCGTCTACGGGAATCGTCGCGCCCGTTGTCGGTGTCTGGCGGGTCGCGAAGAAGAGGACGGCTCGTGCGACGTGAACCGCTGTGACGCGGGCTTTGAGCAGATTTCGGTTGCGGTAGTACTCTTCCAAACCTTTTTCGTCGAGACCCCGCGCCTTCATGCGGCCGGGCCCCACCTCCGCCCACAACCCGGACCGGCGCTCGCCGTGCGAGAACACCGCGTCGGGTGACACCATGTTGACTCTGACATCGATAGCCGCCATCTCGAGGCTCGCGATTCGCGCCAGCTGGTGCGCCGCCGCCTTCGTCGCGCTGTACGCCCCGAACGTCGCGCCGGGGGCAAAAACGTTTTTCGTGGAGATGACCACAATGTCGCCTCCCGTCCCCTGTTTTCCAAAATGCTTTCCCGCTTCGGCGAGCACGTTCAGCGTCCCTTCGATGTTCACTCTCTCGAGATCCCGGAACGCGTCCGTTTCCAACCCCGTGAGCGGGGACACATGCGCCGCCCCCGCATTCGCGACGACGAGATCGACACCGCCCCATCCCTGTATGACCCGTTGAAACGCCGCTTCCACGGACGCTCTCTCCGTAACGTCGAGAGGGACGGCGAAGACCCTGTCGCCGTGCGCCTTCCTCAGCTCCACGGCCAGCGAGGCCAGGCGTTCCTTGTCGATGTCGGAGACGGCGACATGACATCCCGCCTTCAGAAGCTCCTCGCTGATCCCCGCCCCTATCGCCCCCGCCGATCCGGTGACGAGCGCCACCGAGTGTCTGAGGAGCCCCCCGCTCCCGCCGCCGATTTTCGCGCGTTGAAGGGAGAGATACTCCATGTCGAAGATATGTTCTTCGGATAGACCTTCGTAAGGACCCAACCCCGCAGCCTGCATCTTGACCGAAAGGGTCGCGGCGGTGATGTCCCTCGCGATTCCCGCTTCCCGGACGTCGGAGCCAGCGCAGACCGCCCCAAGACCCGGCATGAGAACGACTCGCGGCATCGAATCGAAGCGCTCTGCAGCGGGGGAGAGCCGATCGGCATGCCGCTCGAAATATCGTTCGTACTCTCTCTCGTACTCTTCGACCGCGCGGGCGAGCTGTTCTCTGAGTCTTTCCTCGTCGTCGTACGCGGGATCGTCGATCCAGAGGGGGAGCGCCTTCGTCCGTATGAGGTGATCCGCCGTGAGCGGCGGCGTGAGCGCGAGAGCCTTCCCCTCGGCGGAGTCAACGAGGGCGCGAACGTCGTCTTCCACGAGGGGCTTGAGAATGAATCGGCGGTAGGGCCAATCCGGATCTCCCGTCCGTACGGCGAGAAGACCCCGGACAATCGGAGCGACGCGGTTGTACCGCGCTCTCGCCGCGGCGGGATCCGTCTGACGATCCGCGCGAATGCGTCGAGGGGATCGGCCCTCGAGGTATCTCTCGGCTCGCGTAACGAGATCGATCGTCTTCTCGTAGGATTCGCGCGCGTCCTCCCCCCACGTCACGAGCCCGTGTTTCAGGAGGACCATCCCCTCGCTCCCGGGAGCGCGTTCGAACGCCGCCGCCGCGGCCTTCGCCAGAGAGAAACCGGGTTTCGCGTAGTCGAGGACAATGACGTCGTCCCCCAGCGCCTCGCGGATGTGCTTCTTGCCGTCGCGTTGATTCGTGAGAGCGAGCAGCGCATCGGCGTGCGTGTGGTCGATGTATCTCGCGGGGATGAATGCATGAAGCAGGGCTTCGATCGACGGTGCAGCGGCGCGGACGTCGAGGAGCCTCGAGCGCAGCTCGAGAGCCATGGCGTCATCATCGAGATGCGAAAGGCCGCGCAGCCGGCGAAGGGCATCCAGGTCGAGAGCCGAATGGTCCTGCGGAGCGATGTCGGCGAGGTCGCGCCCAGAGGCTTTGACGAAGAGCGCCGCCACGGGTTCTCCGAGGAGGTTCGTCACGGTCCCTTTCACGGAAGTGTTTCCGCCTCCGTGGAGGACGAGTTCCTTCTCGGCCCCGATCAGCCGGCTTGAGTAGGTGCGAAGAACCAGAGCCTCCCCGAATTTTTCCCCGTACCGGGCGCGGTATTCGGAGGCCTCGGCGTCCGACCATCTACTTTTCATCGCGCGCTCTCGTCCCCTCGCCCTTGAGCGTCATGTACATTTCGAAGGCCTGCATGGGCGTGGCGTTCTCGTGGACCACGTGCCTCACGGCTTGTATCATCGCCTCGGGCGCTTCGGCCTGGAAGATGTTCCGCCCCATGTCCACGCCGGCGGCGCCTTTCTTCACGGCGTCGTGCGCCATCTTGAGCGCGTCGATTTCGGGCAGCTTCGTTCCTCCGGCGATCACGATGGGCACGGGACACGACGCCGCCACCGTTTCGAAGCCATCGGCAACGTAGTACGTCTTGACGTACGAAGCACCGAGTTCGGCGCAGATGCGGCACGCAAGACGCATGTACTTGGCGTCGCGCGTCATGTTTTTGCCGACGGCCGTCACGCCGAGGACGGGCACGCCGAAGCGATTGCCCATGTCGACGAGACGCGTCATGTTGTGGACCGACTGCGTCTCGTGCTCGCCGCCGATGAAAACCTGGACGGCGACCGCCGCGGCGTTCAAACGGACCGCGTCCTCGATGTCCACGGCGATCCGCTCGTTGGAGAGTTCTTTGAGGATGCTCGGCCCCCCGCTCGCGCGAAGAACGATCCCCTTGGTGTACGACGGAGGAACCGTCGAGCGCAAGACCCCGCGCGTGCACATGAGCGTATCCGCCCACGGCAAGAGCGGAACGATCGTCACGTCGATACGCTCGAGACCCGACGTGGGACCGAGGAAATAACCGTGGTCGACCGCGAGCATCACTGTTCGATTCGTCCTCGGATCGAAGATGTTCGACAGGCGGTTCTTCATCCCCCAGTCGAGAGAGTTCGACCCCCGCAGTTCGAACGCCGGGTTCTTCGCCGGCACGTCCAGGTGATAGTCATGCTTTTCTCTGAGGTCGTCCTTGTCGGCCATCGTCTCTCATCCTCCGTCTCTCGGGTCTCATGTCTCCCGCGAAGATCGAATGGAGTATATCCCATCACACGGGCCCGAGCCGTGTCAATTCTTCGGGAAGCTTCTCGACGAACGCCTTGATTTCGTCCCGGACCCGGCGGTAGTGCGCAAGAGCTTCGTCGTCGCTCGCCGCCTCCCTAGCGAGACGCGGCGGGTCGTCGAAACTCCTGTGGATGACCGGCGTCTTCCCGGGAAAGACGGGGCAGCTCTCACGAGCGGCGTCGCAAACGGCGACAACCAGATCGAACTCCACACCCGACAGTTCGCCGACGTGCTTCGAGCGGTGGCCCGATATGTCGACTCCCGCTTCGAGCACCCACCTTCCTTGCAACGAGCGCCCGGGCTGATTGACACCAGGGCTCTTTTCGTGGACTATAGCCTCGAACACCGCAGGGCTCAAGCGAATGTCGGCACAAACGCATTCACGAACAACATGAAAACCCACGTTTTCAGAAGAGAGGTCTGGTTGCCCCGCCCGCCGGCGGACGTGTTTCCATTTTTTGCCGACGCATCCAACCTCGATGTGATCACGCCGCCGTGGCTTTCATTTCGGACGCTGACCCAGGGCGAGGTCGCGATGAAAACCGGCGCGCTCATCGATTACCGGCTCCGCGTCCACGGTGTGCCCGTGCGGTGGCAAAGCGAGATCACCGTGTGGGACCCTCCCCGGCGTTTCGTGGACGAACAGCGCCGCGGTCCGTATCGTTTGTGGGTACACGAACACCGTTTCGTCGAGAAGGACGGAGGCACGCTCGCCGTCGACGACGTCCGCTACGCCGTCCCCGGCGGTGCGCTCGTCAATGCACTGTTCGTGGCCCGGGACATCGAGAGAATATTCGAGTTCAGATACTGCAAACTCCAAGAGCTTTTTTCGCCCGGTCCGCATCCTCGATGATCGCCTCTCTCCCCGAAGGAGGATCGTTCGGATGAAACGCTTCATCGTTCTTCTGTTGATCGTCGGGTTCTCGCGTGCATACACCGGAGTGACGGTTCGAACCGTCGATTTTCTCGAGACGCTCCGCGTTGCCGTGAACGGAGCCGGCCCGCTCTTCCTTCGCGTGGACGAGAGTCGAAACCGCCTGGTCGTCGCGAACACGCTCAGCTCCTCGATGACGCTCATCGACTGCGCGACCGGAAAGGTCGAAAACATACCGTTGGGAGGCCGTGCGCTTCAACACCTGAAGTCCGAGTCGCTCACGCTCGACGAAAGCACCGGCGACATATACGCGGTGGGCGCGAAATGCTTCTTCATCGTCCATCCCGAGACCCACAGCGCCGAAACGATTCCCACGGAAGTGCAGTTCGAGTCGATTGCCGTGGATGAAAAAACGGGAAACGCGTTCCTCGCGGGGCGCGAGAGCAAGGAGATCGGCTTCTGCAAACGGGGAGCGGCGAAGCTCGACATGAAACCATGGCTCGATCACCGCGAAAACCTGATGAACCTCAACGCTACGCCGCCGCCGCCGATACGCAAAGTCGTCGGGGACGGCGAATCGGGGCAGGTGCTCGCCGTCGACGGGTTCACGTCGACGCTTTTTGCCCTCGACGGCCGTTCCGCGAAAGTGATCCGTTCGAGGACTCTCCCCCTGGCGCGGGGAGGCCGCTGGCACCTGGCCGGGTACGACGAAGCAAATCATGCGCTGTTTCTGGTCACGGAAACGGCGGAGAGAAAGGTGATCCAGGCGGCGAGGATCGATGCCGCGACGACG
>CAZYCB010000112.1:0-2204 GCA_964645735.1 uncultured bacterium
CCACGGCTCGACGTGCTCCGCGATGTGATCGAGGTACTTCTGGGTCGGGAACTTCGCGTATTCCTTGCCCTCGGGCGTCACGACGCGAATCTGACCGTCGTAGAAGTTCGGGTGGTTGTTCTCGTCCATGAGACCCATGTAGTAGGTCTTGTGCGTGAACGTGTCGGAGACGATGAGATCCACGTACTCCTTGTTCTTCAGAACGACATCCTCGAGGATCTTCATCGTGAACTTGCCGAACTCGACGGCTTCGTTCGCGACTTCCTGGAAATGCTTCTGCTCCTCCGGCTTGATCCGCCTGGCCACGCCGCCGGGGAGGCCGAACACAGGGTGAACGACCTTGCCGCCGACCGTCGTGATGACATCGCGGAGCCGACGCCGCATGGCGATGACCTTCTTGCCGGTATCGACGCCGACTTTGCCGATGACGCCGAGAATGTTCCTCTCCGCCGCGGGAGCCATCGGCCCCACGACGAAGTCCGGGCCGCCGAGGAAGTAGAAGTGGATCGCGTGGTCCTCGATCATGAAGACGTTGTAGAGCATCTCGCGGATCTTCTTCGCCGGCCCCGTGGGTTCCACCTTGTAGAGGTCGTCGAGCGCCTTCGTTCCAGCCATATGGTGCGCCGTGGGACAGACGCCGCAAATCCTCGACGTGATCTGGGGCATATCCTCGGCGAGGCGGCCCTCGGCAAACTTCTCGAAACCGCGGAGCTCGGGGACCTGGAAGTACGCGCGATCGACGTCACCCGCCTCGTTGAGGAAGATGTCGATCTTGCCGTGACCCTCGAGCCGCGTGATCGGATCGATGGTGATCCTGCGGCTCATGTAGGAGGCGTCCGCCTTCGCGGCCGCCCTCGCGAGTGTTTCCTGCACCGCTTTGTTCTTGTTGTCGGACATGACAAACCACCTTACCGTTTGAGTGTCATTTCTTCTCGCTGGCGACCGCTTCCATCTTCTTGCGCCGAAGCATCGAGACGGGCAAACTGTACCGGTAGAACGTGCCAATGGGATCCGGTATCGAATCCAGAATCTTCACGATCTCGCCGTCTTCCTTGCTGCCCACTATGGATGCCAGGGCGGAGAGGATCTTAGCCCCGTAGTCTCTGGTCCGCCCCGGAGGCCCGAAGCAACCGGAGCACGGCATGTTGCCCTTTATGCACAGAGCCTCGCACCCGCCCCGAGTGGCCGGTCCCATGCAGGGGATTCCCTGAGCGAGAAGGCATTTTTCCTCGTCGATGAGGACCTGGTGCGGACGTTTGAATTCGGTGATGACCAGGTCTTCCGGTTTGGTATCGATTCGCGGGCACTCCTTGCAGAGCGCGACGTCGGGCGAGAGCACCGTCCCCTTCGGCGGCAGATTGCCGCTGAGAAGGGTCTGCAGCGCTTGCAGAGTGAGCTTCGGCGTCGGAGCGCACCCCGGCATGTAGTAGTCGACGTCGATCACCTGGTCGAGCGCGCGGACCGTATCGAAGAATTCGGGAAGGGTCACGTGACGGCCCTGGTCCTCGAGTTTGGGTTGCGGCTCCGTGCCCTGGGGGTTCACCGTGCTCGGTCCGTCGTGGAACACCGTCTGGAAGATACTCTTTTTGTCCCAGAGATTCGCGAGGCCGGGGATCCCACCAAGATGCGAGCACGCGCCGAAGGCGATGACGAGCTTAGACTTGCGCCGCAACATATGCACCATTTCTTCCTGTTCCGAATTCCGGACGGCGCCGTTGATGAAGCACGCGAGGATCGACCCATCCGCCATCGCTTCGACGTCCTTCGTCTTGAAGTCCAACGCGACGGGCCAAAAGACGATGTCCACGGCCCCGACCACGCCGAGAATGTCCTCGGCGAGATCGACAACCGCTTCCTCGCAGCCGCCGCACGACGCGCACCAGTAGAAACCGACTTTCGGCTTTTCGTTCGTCGTCATCACGCACTCACCTCTCTCGCGGAGATCTTTTCGGGAATCTCCAGATTGAGCGGCCCAAGCGCCCGCACCTTCGCCACCATATCGTTCACGGCCGTCTTGAGATGATCGGCCTCCGAAGCGGAGATCCATTCCAAACGGAACCGGTCCTCCTCTATCCCCATTTCCACGAGAACGCGCTTCAGAAGGTGGAATCGGCGCAGAGCCTTGTAGTTGCCTTCCTGGTAGTGGCAGTCGCCGGGGTGGCACCCGCCGATGAAGACGCCGTCGGCGCCTTTGGCGAAGGCCT
>CAZYCB010000113.1:0-4275 GCA_964645735.1 uncultured bacterium
CACATCGCCGGTACCCATTCCGTCCCTCGTATCCCCCACGAGAGTCGGAGACATCGTGATCGACGGGCACCAGAGCCTCCACTCGGTACCGAGAGCGCTTCCGGTCCACGACTCGGCGTTCACCGTGTTGCCGATTTGACCGTGTGTGCCCATATCCATCCAGGATTCGCTGAAGCGGCCGACGTAGAAAGAACCGCCGGGCAGATCGAACGAATTGTAGTCCCCTTGAACCGGCGGGCCGGCCATCACAGGCGCCGCCAGCAAGGCCAATACAAGCGTGGTTAGCAACAGTCTCATCCGTTTCTCCTTTCGTCAAACACGTTAGACGATCGACGCATTGCGATACAGCGCAATGTCAGGGCGATCGCCGGGACTATCCCCGGGCACCCCACCGGCGTATAGTCTTCTTCGATCTCCCCCTGTTATGGTCTCTATCACGAACCTGACTTTATGTCAACGGAACGCCTTGATCCGCATCATGCGCACACTTGATTCGTGTGCGTCTCTCTCGGTTCGCGGTCCTCCACCGAGAACCCAATCCCGCGTCGGCCACTTTAGCTATTCACCGTAGAGCGATTTGATTTGGCCCCACGTCGAAGGCTCGACCGGAACGTTGCACTCCCCGCGTATCCGGATCGCGATCTGCGTCGCACTCCCCCATCCTCCCCGAACCCAGGCGCCCTCGCCGCAGTACTCGTCCAAAAACACCGGAAAATCCGCCGGTTTCGGGCCCATGTCCGTCGTCCCGTAGAACGCCGCGTTGTTGATCTCGTACTCCATACAGTCCGTGTACCCATCGATCTGGCCGTAGCTCACCACATTCGACCGGATCCCCAACACCTTGTTGGCCACGTACATGTACGTCGTCGTGATCACAAAAAAGTCCAGGTCTCCCACGTAGTCCTCGTCTCCCCACGGCCCCGCCGAACCCAGCCAGAAGTGCCCGCCCGAGTACACCGTCCGGTACGTCACGTCCCCCGTCCCGTTCACGTCCCGCGTGTCACCCACCTGCACCGGCAGCGTCTGGATCGACGGACACCACAGCTTCCATTCCGTCCCCAGGGCCGTCCCATTCCACGACTGGGCGTTCACCGTGTTGCCGATCTGACCGTGAGCACCCGGATCCACCCACGACTCGCTGAACCGCCCCGCGTTGAACGTCCCGCCCGGCAGATCGTACGAATAGTACGTCCCCGCCACCGGCGGCGCCGCCAGAACCGGGAGAGCGATCATTGCGAGAACCACCATGACCATCATGTACCTCATATCAACCTCCTTCTCGGTTTCATTGATCCCAGCCTCGGAGGAGTTCGGCCGATGCCGATCCTTCGTCGCTCCTCACGTGGTCTTCTCTGCAGAAAACGAGGGATCGTCTCCGCTGGATGCGAAGACGGTCCTTCTTCCCTCATCGAACGAGGACGAGTTTCGTCCTCAGCGTTCCGGCCTCCGTCTCCACCGCAGCGAAGTACACGCCGGAAGACACCTCCTCTCCGTTCTCGTTTTTCCCGTCCCACACGAACCGTTTCTCTCCAGAGACCACATCTTCGTCGAGAAGCGATCGCACCAGGCGTCCGTCAGCCGCGTATATTCCGAGCGAGACGTCTGCTGGGGGGAACCCGCCGCCCTGCCCAGGCAGCGAAAGGACGAGAGTGACCGACGGGTTGAACGGGTTCGGATAGCCTTCGAGACTCACGCCTCCCGAAGCGGGAGGCTCGATCCCGCTTGGCCCGCTCTCTATCTCGACAAGCCCGCACCTTCGCTCGTGCGCGATGGAGTCGTTGATTCCATCGCGAAGCTCGCACTGCGTAATACAAACGTCCGTAGTCCTGATCCAACTGTGGAGAGCCTTGAAAACGAGCGTGAAGAGCACCCCGGGTCCGTTTGCCGTGGCGCCCAGGATGGCGCCGTTGACGTGAACGGTGCCGGAACCCGCCCCCGAATCGAACCACCAGAAAAACGTCGCGTCCGAGGCGCCCCTCGGGAGCTGTCCCTCGACCGCATTCAGGATCTCGATCACCGACGAATCGAACGCCACGGTGACGTTGTACCCCATGAGATCCGTAATGCCGGGGGGCACGCAGATTCCGACTGCGAAGACCGCGCCCTCGGGCTGCCACACGTAGTCGGGACACACGGAGAGCGTATCCGTGGAGAGAGGCGCGACGGCCGTCGAATTCGAAACGGGGATCGCAGCCAGCGCGAGAACGACCAGGATGCCCGAGAGCACGGCGAGTTTTCTCTCCTTCACTCACTTCCCCCTTTCCTTCTTTATCGAACGAGGACGAGTTTCGTTTTCAACGTCCCTGCCTCCGTGTTCGCCGCGGCGAAGTACACACCGGAGGACACTTCTTCTCCATTCTCGTTTCTCCCGTCCCACACGAACCGCTTTTCTCCGGGGCCCGCGTTTCCGTCGAACAGCGATCGCACGAGACGCCCGTCGGGCGCATAGACACCGAGCGAAACGACGGCAGCGCAAGAACTGCGCCCGCGCTCCGGCAGCGAAAGAACGAGGGTGATCGCCGGATTGAACGGGTTCGGAAAGCACTCGAGACCGAAAGCCTCCGAGCGCGGCGAGCCGACTCCTGTCGGCGCGCTGATCTCGACGAAGCCGCACTTTCGCTCGTGACCGATGTCATGATTCGCACCGTCTCGAAGCGCGCTGTATGCGATGCAGATATTCGTGGTTGTCACCGCGTCATCATGGAGACCCTTGAACGTGAGCGTGAAGAGATCCCCCGGTCCGTCGACGGTGTGGCCGAATAAGGCGCCGTTGACGTGAACCGAATCCGCCGGACCCTCCGGGTTCAACCATTGGAAAAACGTGGACGGAGCAGACTTCGGGAGCGGCCCTTCCTTGACGTTCAAGATCTCGATCACCGATGAATCGAACGTGACGGCGACGTCGTACCCCATGAGATTCGTGATCCCAGCGGGGATACACACCGCGACGTCGAAGATCTCGTTCTCCGACTTCCACGTGGAGTCGGGGCAAAGAGAGAGCGTGTCCGCGTACAGCGTCTCGAGGGCCGCAGGACTCGGAACGACGCCTGGCGGCGATCCCAAGACCGCCGCCAGACCCGCGGCGACACCTATCGCTATCAGACGAAACCTGCTTTTCATGGTCGTCCGTCTCGCCTGTTCTCGCGCGGGAGAGACGTTGGAACGCCTCTCCCGCGCGCGCTTCCTCTACGGCTCTACTTCAGAAGCAGCATCTTCCTCGCCGGTGACACGTATCCCGGTGCCGTCATCCGGTAGAAGTACACCCCCGTGTGCACCGTGCTCCCGTTCTCGTCATTCCCGTTCCACTCGATCGTGTGACGCCCCGCATCCCGGTGCCCGCTCACCAGCGTCCGCACACGGTGACCCGAGACATCGTAGATCTCGATCGTCACCGCTCCCGAGACCGCTACGTCGTACGTGATCGTCGTCACGGGATTGAACGGGTTCGGATGATTCTGCATGAGCGCCGTCGTCATCGGAACGTACGGCGTCTCGGCCCCGCCGCCCGGCAGCGTCACGTCTTCCCCGTGGTTCGTCACGTCACGCAAAACCACCTTGTCGAGCCTCACCGCGTTCGTGCCTCCCTCGCGGATCACCACTCGCGCCACCTCTCCCGTGTACGTCATCGGCCGGTCCACTCCCAGGGCCGCCACGCACACCTCCACTTTCCCCATCTCCCGTTCGATCGTCCCGAAGAAATGCTCGACGGACTTCCCGGAGAGGCCACTCGCCGGCTTGAGCTCCACCAGCTCGTTCCCCACGCCGTACGAAAGCCCCAGCGCAAAGCCCTTCAGAGCCTTGGACGCGTTCTCCATCACAACCGTGTAGGTCGCCAGATCCCCCTCGCGGCCCGCCAGGGCGAGCTGGAACGACACCTGCTCTCCGAGCGGCTTGTCGCTTGTGGCGAGAAGCTCCTGCCCGCTCGTCCCGCCCGGCGTCACGTTTCCGTGGTTCATCGCGAGGATCATGAGATCCTCGAAGTCCACCACGTTGTCCGGTTTCGGTATCCCGAACCGCGAGTTGTCATCCGTCGGTCCGAAATCCGCCTCCGCGTTCCACGGTGAGGGTCCCTCGACCTTCCCGAACGTCACAGAGAACGCCGCCACATCCTGGACGTTGATGATCCCATCGCCTACTCCGGCCGTGATGATGTCTCCCAGCCAGTAACTTGTCGACCGGTCGAACGTCCCCTCGACCGCCGTCGAGTAGTTCCCCGCACAGTCCTTGCTGAACGCCGTGTAGTAGTAAATGTCCCGCGGCGTGCGAGGACTATCG
>CAZYCB010000114.1:0-1874 GCA_964645735.1 uncultured bacterium
CAGCATTCGATATACTGTCTCGGCACGTCAATCCCTCCAAACTGCACGCGGCGCGAAGACGATCTCGATCATCGTCGACGACCCCGATGGTCAATCCACGCCGCGCATCCAACACCCGTTCGACCGATTCATCGATCGAACTCATCTTCCGACTCCTCGCCACAAACATAGTTTCTCGCAGACCCTCGACACCAGAGTTTTCTGTCCGCAAAGACGTGGATACAGTCTTGTGAAAAGTTTCCCTTTGCGACAAAGAGACCGCCTCGAAAAAGCGCACTCAGGATCGTCGGCCGTCCCCGTGCTTTCGGAAAGCCAGCGTGAGGCTAGGGAGCATCGTGAGCCCCGTCGCCGCTCGCAGTGCCCTGAACGCGAAGTTCATCGCACGCTTCTCCTTCGGGCTCCGGGATGCGCTCGATAGCTTGAACCAGAGGTCGATGCTATCGCGAACACCCTGGCGGGATGGCGCGAGCAGCTCCGCGTCCCGGCCCTTCTCGTTCAGCATGCCGATTATCTCGCGGGCCGTTCCGCCGCGAATGCCCCTCCGCAGCAAATCGGACCATTCCTCGTCCCGTCTGACGCGTTTCGAGAACTTCCGCGCCGCCCAGTGCGCCAGCGAGTCGGGAAGGTAGTTGAGGAGAGGAAGCCCGGTCGTGTGTTTTTCAATCGGAAACCATCTGTACGGAGTCTGATCCAGGAAGAGCACGCCCCCGGGCTTCAGGCGGCGCCATACGAGGGGCAACAGCGTTCGCCGCTCCTCCGGCAGCAAGTGCTCGAAGACCGCGGAGAGCAGAACGAAGTCAAAATCCCCGATGCCTTCCGGCAAGCCCTTTGGTCCAGGAGACAGGACGAACGAGGCCCGATCGTCGATACCGTACCAGCGCGCTCTCTCAAGGGCCAGTTCGACGAACTCCGGCATCAGCTCGACACCCACGAACTGCGCATCCTTCGGGAGCATGCGGGCGAGAACCATCACGGAGGCGCCGGATCCGCATCCGAAATCGAGCACCCGGCACCCCGCGAAGCTCTCCGCATCCACGTAGGAGAAAATCCCCCACTTGAAATGGTTCTCCACGTAGAGAGGGGCCTCGTCGCGCATGATCTCATCGACAACGAACGCTCCTTTCACTCGGAGAACGTGTTCGATGAGTCGAGGCGGATACGCGGTCACCCACGACCGCACAGGAACGAGAGTACCCCGCGGCGGATCCACGGCGATCGCGCGCCGGCCGTTCTCGGTTTCTTCCACCCGAACTACGACGTCCTTGTATCTCAACTCAGCCGTAATAGCGGTGTCCTGCGGTTTGGAGTCACACAAACACGTTACCTTCGGTCGGGCGGCTCTTTCTCTTCGGAGTCCGAGCGTTCGTCCCGGCACTTCCACCAGTTCCACGAATTGACGCCCGCCACGATGAGTCCGACGATCGACGCACCGAGGATTCGCGTGATGATCCCACCCACGACGAGCGCGAGTCCCATGACGAACACGAATCCGTGCATATAACCGCGCATCCGTCCGTCCACGGTGTACCTCCCCGACAGGCGTCCTCAAGCTGCCGTCTTTACCGCTCTATCGCCGGCCCATTCCCTCCAAAACTCGCCGCATCGGCTCCCCGTTCAAGAATCTCCGTGTTGAAGCACGTAGAACACGTACCCGTAGCTCCCCTCGGAAGCCTCGAAGACTTCGATCTCCCTGATCGTTTCGCTCGCGAAATCACGAACCGGCGCGTCCGGATGATCGAGAAGCGTCTTCGCGCGCGGCCCGAGGCTGAGATCACACTTCTGCCGACGCGATCTTGCACGAGTCTCGCTCCTTCCACAAGAGTTCACTTCTTCTGGAAAGGAAACACCGTCTTCCAGTCCCGCTTCATGTCCAC
>CAZYCB010000115.1:0-5503 GCA_964645735.1 uncultured bacterium
CACGGCGAAACCGAAGGTGAAAACCAGCAGCTCGACGTTGCCGAACACCTTTTCCCTGACCATGAGAAGCATCAGAAAGATCCCTCCGTAGACCATGACGGTCCCGAGGTGGAACCCTATGCTGAGAGCCAGAAGATAGAAGAGGAGGTAAAAGAAAGTGGTCGCCTTCGGGCCAGTTGGACTCTCGTCCCACTTGAGGACAAGCCAGCTCATGAACCCCATGAAAAACGCGCTCAGCGCGTAGACCTCGGCCTCGGTCGAGTTGATCCAATACGTGTTGCTGAAAGCGAGAAAAAGGGCCCCGACGAGAGATCCGACGACCTTGACCGCGGTGTCGTAAACCGTCTTGCTCCGCCCCAACATCGCGTCGAGGAAACGAACCGCGATGAGGTACGCGAAGAGCACCCCGAGCGCTCCGGTGACCGCCGACATGAAGTTCACCCGACCCGCGATCGAAAACGGAAGCGGCAGAAGCGTGAACACCCTGCCGGCCAGCACGTAGAGCGGTGTGGCGGGGGAATGGGGGATCCCCAGCGTGTACGCGGAGGCGATGAACTCCCCGGAATCCCAGAAGGGCGCGCTCGGCTCCATCGTTTTCGTGTAGAGAACGAGGCTCGCGAGGAGCGAGATCGCCGCGCCCGCGCGGAAGTACAGCTTCCCCGGGGCTTCCGCCGCGACCGATCCCACGCCGGGCGCGGCCGCCGTCGCCCGCGCCTCAGGTCGAGGGGGCTTGGTTTTCTTCTCCGCCATTTCTTTGCAACTCCCGTGGAAGCGTCTCTATCGAGAAACCCTTTGCCCCCATCGTCATCCTATTCTATTTCTATGCCGCGTGGAGAATGGAGTTCCGGGGCACGCCGAATCCGAGCCCATAGGCTAACCGAAGATCACATCCGACGCAACAGCTAACCGACGGCGGCGCCGGCTCGACGGCGAGCCGTGCTCTCGCGTTCGACAGTTGGATCACGGCTTCGCGTCCTGTTTCTTTTCTATTTCCTCGAGGAGAATCCTGGTCATCTCGCGTCCCGTTCGATCCCACGTGAACGACCGGGCCCACTCGACCGCCGCCGCGCTCATCCTTCCCCACTTCTCCGAGTCGGTGAGCAGTTCGATCGCCCTCCCCGCGAAACCCCTCCAGTCGCCGTATTCGACGAGACAGCCCGTCTCTCCGTCCTTGACCGAATCCTGGAGGCCCGGCCGGCGGCTGGCGATCACGGGAAGGCCGCAGGCGTTCGCCTCGACCACGGTGAGCCCCCACCCTTCCTTGGGGCTCGCGTTCAAGAAGAGGTGCGATCTGTTGAGCAGGTTCACGAGTTCCGAAGTGCTCGTCGCGCCGAAGAACTCGACCGATTCCCCAAGCCCCATCCGGCCGGCGAGGCCCTCGAGGTTCTTTTTCTCGGGGCCGTCGCCGACGACGAGGAGCTGCGCGTCGCGGAACTTCTCCCTCACGAGCGCGAACGCCTTGATCACCACGTCGATCGACTTGTATTTTCTCACCCGCCCGAAGTGAATGAGCGTCGGACTCTCGAAGCGCTGGACGCCCGGCATGGTGCGGTAGACGTCGTGATCCAGGCCGCAGAGCACCACGTCGATCCGATCGCTGCGCACGCCGCGGCGGATGAGATCGGTCTTCGTGCTCGGACTGATGACGACGAATCTGCACTGCCGGTAGACGAGCGGGATGAGTTTCTCCCAGAGGTACACGTACGAGGCAAAGAGCGGATTGGTCTCCCGGAAAACGGTGCCGCCGAAGAGGTGCGGAACCACCGCGACTACCTTCTCTCTCGTGAACGCGGGGAGAAGGAACGGGATCTTGTTGATGTCCTCGATGACCAGATCGCAGGGGTGGCGTTTCAGGAAGGCGCGCACACGCCCCGGTATGACGTAGTTCGCGTCGTACCAGCGTCCGCTTCTCACTACGCGAATCCCGTCGTAGCGGTCCTCCCGCGCGCCCCCGGGAAACCCGCTCGTGAAGTACGTGACCTCGTGACCCGCGGCGGAGAGCCGCTTCAAGATCTCGTGCAGATGGACCTCCGCGCCCCCCGCGTCGGGGTGCCGGAGATCTCTCCAGTTGACGGCAACGAACCTCGCCACGCGCAACCCTCACGGTTTTTCAGCGACACAACCGATCACGAGCGCCGTATTCACGCGGAATTTATCGGGTGTCATCCCCCGGACCGCGCCGCGGATTCCCGAGAACCAGCCCGGTCCCTTCGGATACATGGGCAGCTTCACGCCGGTCTTAAGGACAACGCGGCGCATTCCCCGATACCATATCGGCGGCGACATGTTGTGCCCGTACATCCCGACGACCCGCATCCCGCGGCTCTCCACGAGCCGCGCGAGATTCGCCGCGGAGAACTCCGTTTCCCACCCCGCGAACCACACACCCAGCCACATCATGACGTGCTTCAGGATCGTGTAGTAATGGTACTTCTGCGGAACGTCGACGAGAATGATCCCCCCGCGCTTGAGGACGCGCACGTTTTCGTCGAGAACATCCGCGGGGTTTCTGAAATGTTCGAGCAGCCCCTGGTGGTAGACGACGCCGAAGGTCCCCGATACGAAGGGGAGCTTCAACGCGTCGCCGCAGACGACGCCGATCGTGTCCGAGCTCGTAGAGTGCATGAGTCGAAGCGACTCTTCACTATAATCGAGCGCCACTACCCTCGCACCGAGCGCCGCGAGCGCCGCGGCGTCGCGGCCCGTCCCCGCCCCCACTTCCAGAACGTCCTCGCGGCCGAGGTCGACGTGCCTGGCGAGAGTGTCGACGATCCGGCGGTCCGTGCCGTAAACGTCTTCGACGTTTCGCGACGCCGCCCAGAACGAGTCCCAGTGTTTTTTGTCCGACGCTCTTGCCATGCGTGCCCTCGTGAATCCTCTGCCCGGCGGGCCGATGCCTCGACAAGGCCGGCCCCCGTCGGGATCATCGGACGGAGGCGATCAATATCCGTGACGGATTCTGTCCGCCAGGATCGCCGGAAGGCCGGCTTCCACGATCTTTCGCGCCGCCGCGTCGACGTCGTATTCGACGCGGAACGCTTCCGCGACTCGGGCCGCGTCGTCGTAAAGGACGTACGCCGCCCGCGAATCGCCGTCCCTGGGCTGGCCCACGCTCCCCACATTGATGATGAACTTCTCCCCGGGCCGCATACCGATCGGTTCGCCGGGCAGCCATGACTTCAGTTGGCCGTTGCCGTTGTGAACGGCGAGGTAGTGCGTGTGACCGATGAAGGCGAGCGGATGCGTCATCACGCGCAAGGCGTCTCTTGCCTCGATCGGCTCCAGCACGTATATCCACTCTTCCGGCTTGTTCGGAGATCCATGGCTGGCAACGAAGCCATGGTCCGATTCGACGAGCAAGGGGAGCGATCCCAGATACTCCACGCTCTCCGAAGAGAGCACCGCCAGGCTGTACCTCACGCCCGCCTGGGCCGCCGAGTTGAGGTAGCCGCGTTCGGCGGGTTCCATGATGGCGGCGTCGTGATTGCCCCGTACGGCGGCGCCCCGCGCCAATCCAGCGACGATCCGGACACACTCTTCGGGATTGGCGCCGTATCCGACGATGTCACCGAGGCAGAAAGCCGCCTCGAACCCCCGCTTTTCCGCGTCGGCAAGCACGGCCTGAAGGGCTTCGAGATTTCCGTGGACGTCGGAATAGACGAGGATCCTCAACTCGACACCCCCCTGAATTGTCTCAAGAAACGATCGAGGATGCCATTGACGAACCTCCCGGCGTCCTCGGAGCTGTACTTGTGCGCGACTTCGATGGCCTCGTTGACGATGACCTTCGGAGGAACGTCCGGGAAATAGAGGATCTCGCAGAGCGCGAACCTGAGGATATTCCTGTCGACGAGCGATACACGTTCCATCTGCCAGTTCTCGAGGGCGGCGCGTATGATGTCGTCGAGGTGTTCTTTGTTCTCGATCGTCTTGCAGAATAGAAGACGTGCGTACTGCACCGTCTCGTCGGCCGACGAGCGCCGGCGCGCCTGGTGGGCGAGGATCTCCTCGCTCGGCGAGTCGGAGAACTCCGCCTCGTAGAGCGATTGGAGTACGATCTCTCTGGCCTTGCGACGTTTACCCAATTCGGTTTCAGCTTTTCCAGAGGTTCATCATCTCGACGAGCGCAAGAGCGCTGTCCCAACCCTTGTTACCGCCCTTTCCCCCCGCGCGATCCATCGCCTGATCGGGCGAGTCCGCCATGATGAGGCCGTGCGTGAGCGGTACGGGAGAGCGAAGCGAAATGTCGGCGATTGCTTTGACGACCGAACCGGCGAGAACATCGAAGTGATGCGTCTCCCCTCGGATCATCGTGCCGAGGCACACGACTCCGTCGAATTTCTTCGAGTGCACGAGCTTCTCGGCGAGTTGGGGAATCTCGAACGATCCCGGCACCCAGTACACGTGGAGCTTCGAGTCCTCCGCTCCGTGTCTGGCGAGACAGTCCAGAGCGCCGTCAACCAGGCGATGCGTCACGAAATCGTTGAACCGGCTCGCGACAACGGCGATCTTCTTGCCATGGGCATCGAGCTTGCCCTCGTGCAGATTCGGCATCAGACTACTCCTTTCCTTCCTTCGTTTCGGGAAGTTTCGTGTACTCCACAAGCCCGCCGAGCATGTGTCCGAGCTTGTCCTTCTTGGTAGAGAGGTAGCGGAGGTTGCTCTCGTTCGGCGGCACCTCGAGCGGCACGCGTTCCACGATCTGGAGACCGTACGCTCCGAGGCCGACGATCTTTCTCGGATTGTTCGTCATGAGCCGCATTTTCTTTACGCCGAGGGCCACGAGGATCTGGGCTCCTATCCCGTAGTCGCGGAGATCCGCCGGGAACCCCAGCTCCACGTTCGCCTCGACCGTGTCGCGGCCGCGCTCCTGGAGGGCGTACGCCTTGATCTTGTTTTCGAGACCGATGCCCCTTCCCTCCTGTTTCATGTAGAGGAGAACGCCTCTACCCGTCTCTTCGATCTGTGCCATCGCCCTCTCGAGCTGCGGCCCGCAGTCGCAACGGAGCGACCCGAAGGCGTCCCCGGTCAGGCACTCGGAATGCACGCGGACGAGCACGGGTTCGTCGCCCCCCATCTCGCC
Source organism: uncultured bacterium (assembly GCA_964645735.1). Classification (GTDB taxonomy): domain Bacteria; phylum Krumholzibacteriota; class Krumholzibacteriia; order WVZY01; family WVZY01; genus CAZYCB01. The sequence goes on from CAZYCB010000115.1 coordinate 5,084, forward strand.
CTTGACGAGCGCCACGTGAACCTGTTCGTCGATATCGTTCCTGAAGAGATGGAGCTTGAACGTACCGAAGCGGGTAGGCAGCGCAGCGGTCGCCAGGTGCGTGACGAGCCTTTCCGTCTTCCGGCGGTACTCGATGAGATCCTGGATCGTCACGATCTTCAGCCCGTGGTGTGCCGCCACCTTTCCCAGGTGGGGGAGCCGGGCCATGTGTCCGTCCTCGTCCATGACCTCGCAAAGGACACCCGCGGGATACAGCCCGGCGAGATTCATCATGTCCACCGCGGCCTCCGTGTGGCCGGCCCGGCGGAGAACTCCGCCCGGCAGCGAGGTCAGCGGGAACACGTGACCCGGTCTGGCGAAGTCGTCGGCCTTCGCGCGGCGATCGATGACCGCGCGGATCGTCGCGGCGCGGTCGAACGC
>CAZYCB010000116.1:0-5745 GCA_964645735.1 uncultured bacterium
ACATACCGAATGTGTCGTCGGGTCTTCTGACCGTGCACATCGTTCAACAGAATGGCGACCCCGCGATGGCGTCGCAGTTCTCCGCCCCAAAACCGGCGTGCATGACCGGGGCGACGTGGCTCTATGACACGCCTGTGTATCCGATCACCATCGGGAACTCGCAGACGGGAGTTTCGGTGGGATACGGCATCTGCCGCAGCGGACCGCTGCACGTGCTCACAATCACGTACGCCATGTCGGGGCCCAGCGAATCGTGCTGCATGTATCCCGTGCTCCCGGATCCTAACGTGGCGTCAGGAGAGATTGAGATCGTCGATTGCGGTTTCAACCTCATGTTCGGTACCGGAGCCAACTGCACCGTGAACTCGAACTCGCGATGCATCTGCGGGGCAGGGACCATCGTCCCCGCGGACAAGACGACTTGGGGGCACATCAAGTCGCTTTACGCGCCGGAGTAGAATTGCTGAAGATTTCCATACACCCCGCCACACCCGAGAGGTGGCACGACCTCGAAACGCTCTTCGGCGAAAGGGGTGCCTGCGGCGGGTGCTGGTGCATGTCGTGGCGTCTCGCGCGAAAAGATTGGCAAGCTGGAAAGGGCGCCGGCAACAAGAGGGCGTTGAAAAAGATCGTCGCCAAGGGAGAGGTCCCCGGCGTCCTCGGCTACGTGAACGGTGAGCCGGTCGCGTGGTGTGCCGTCGCGCCCCGAGAGGTGTACCCGGCCCTCGAACGATCCCGCGTCTTGAAACCGGTGGACGACGAGCCCGTGTGGTCGGTCTCTTGCCTCTTCGTTTTGAAGCCCTACCGTCGAAAGGGAATCTCCGTCCAGATGCTCGAAGGCGCCGTCGCTCTTGCCAAGAGCCGCGGCGCCCGAATGGTCGAGGGGTATCCCGTCGAACCCTATGACGCGCGCACGCCCGATCCCTTCATTTGGACGGGGACACCGTCGGCTTTTCGTAAAGCCGGGTTCGCGGAAGTTGCGAGGCGATCGAAGACGCGGCCCATCATGCGGCGCGCGGTCGCCCACAGATAACGCGAGACCTACCTACTGATCGAGCGTGCTCGACGCTGTCAGATCGATCGTGATGTCTAGCGCGCCCTCCGAGGGCGGATCTCCCGGCTGGACACTTCGTCTCTCGTAGCTGTAGACCGGTCCGACTTCCGGCACGTAGATCACCCGCCCATAGTCGAACGTCCGAAGGTACCCGATTGGGTTGCCGTAGTCGTCAATCGCCGTGGTGATTCCGTAATCGAGCGTGTACAAGCAGTCCAACGCTTTCATGAACGTCCCCGCAGCGGTGGTCACAGTCGTGGTCCGGTACACACGGCAGCGAAGCACCACGTCTGGGTAGAGGGTCGGCCACAACTGGTAAGAGAACGTCGAGCCGGCGTGGAGGTATTTCGTGAGGAATTTCCACGAGAGCCGTGGTTCGACCCCACTGTAAGTCCCGATGTAGGTCAATGTCTTTTCCCAATCGCCCCCGTGAACCAGCATCGGAAGGTTCCAGATCTGCTCGGGCTCCGCTGCAGCCTCTCCGAGAGAGGAGAAGATCTCATCCCGAAGATCGGGGCGGGCCGCGTAGAGCCTCCAGAGAAGCACGGAGGAGCCGGCCGTGGTGACCTGCACGGTGTTCTGTCCCAATGACTCAAGGGCGGTCACCAGGTTTTGGGCCGTCACGCCCCCGGGGGTCGTCGTTGTCCCGTCGAACTGCATCGTGTAAACCCGATCCCGTATGTCGAACGGGGTCTTGGGAGCATGAGCCTCGCAAAGATCGAAAACCGCCTTCCAGCTCGGAAGCGGCGTCGCCGGTACTTGTTCTCGTGTGGGGTATATCGTGTAGTCTTCGTGCCACGAACGCATCTGATAGTCGTACGTCCACGATGTGGAATCGGCGTTGGGCCATATGTTCTCGATCGTCGGGACCGAACTCGGCGCGGGGCAGTTGATGCACGAATCCTCATCGTTGCATCCGATCATCGTGGCGAGCACCACGCACAACGCGGCAATCGCTGTCTTCATGATTTGCCTCCCGGACGGATGGTTTTGCAACGCGCGCTCCCCAGGACGAAACGCCGGAAGAACTCAGTTCTCGAGCGTACTTGACGCCGTCAACTCGAGCGTGATGTCCAAGAATCCGTCCGATGGCGGATTGCCCGGCTGGACCCCCCATCGCTCGTAGTCGTACACCGGCCCTACGTTCGGTACGTAGATCACTCTCCCGTAGTCGAAAGTTCTGACGAACCCAATCGGGTCCCCGTAGATGTCCATCACGGTAGTGACGCCGTAATCGAGAATGTACAGGCAGTCCAGCGCCCTCTCGAACGTCCCCGCCGAAGTCGTTATCGTCGTGGTCCGGTACACGCGGCAGCACAGAACCAGATCCTCCGCCAAGTCGGGATACAACTGGTACGAGAACTCCGCACCTACGTAGAGCTTGTTTGTGAGGAACTTCCAACCGAGCCTGTCCGCGAAGGAGCTGTAGGTGCCGATGTAGGCCGAGGTCTTCTCCCACGGGCCTCCGTGAACGAAAAGCGGCCACTCGGCTGCCGCCGCCACCATGTCGGCAGCGGCGCTCCCGCCCAGCGAAGCGAGTATCTTCTCGCGAAGATCCGGGCGCGCGTCATAGAGCCTGCGGGTCAATGCAGGCGTGCCGGCTGCGGCGCTCTCGCCATTCATCACGTCGGTACTGATCGTCAGTTCTTGAACTGTCAGACCACCGTGCGTGGTCGCTGTCCCGATGAACTCCATTCCGTAAACATGATCGGTGGCCGCGAACGGCGTCTTGGGCGTGCGTGACTGGACGAGATTGAAGATCGTCTTCCAGCCTGGGAGGGGTTTCGCGGCCGCTTCCTGGCTCGTGGAATAGATCGTGTAATTCCCTTCCCATTCCCGCGTCTGGTAGTCGTACGTCCACGAGGTGAGATCGGCGTTCGGCCAGATATTCTCGAGCGTGGCGTTCGTCTTGGGACAGTTGATGCACGAGTCTTCATCGTCGTCGCATCCGGTTATCAGGGCGAGTGCGACGCACAAAAGGGCAACAGCGGTCTTCATGGCGCGCCTCCTGGGTTGTGCTCGAGATTATAGCCCATTCGGCCTCCGTAAGCCATGGCCTCTAGATTCGGATTGGACTCGGGGGTTGGTGGTGTCGCGCCCAGGGCTACGGTTGCCGGGGAAAAAAAGAGCCCCGCGACACGCGCGGGGCTCAGCGATCATCCGGCGGATCAACAAGCGGTTGCCGGCTCACCAGAGTGAGCTACTGGCGGAACACAAACCAGTAGATGACGTACGCACAGCCCACGACCACCATGATCCAGCCGACGTTTTTCATCCGGTTGCGTGACTTCTTGGCGCCGACCATCATCACGATGACGCCGACGATGAACACCAGTGTCATCAGAACTTGAAGGGCCTTCATCCTTCCCTCCTTTTCTTGGAACCTGTGCTCGGCTCGATAGATACAATCCGGTTCACAGCGCTACCACCAGCCAAAGATGTCCATGATGAGGCACACTACGACCACCGCAGAACAAATCCAACACGTCGGATTCGTCAGAGGGCTTATTCTGCACGCAATCATCGAACATAAGCTAGCGGCGCCACACGAGAGATCTGCCCACTTTGGCCGAAGCTGCATCTCCGGCAGGCCGCCCTTCGCGCTCCGCTCGCTTCTTTCCTGAACGAGCGTCATGAGTTCAGGCTCCGCCTTGGTCAGTAGAGCGGCCATGGTCAAGCCGTCCGGGTGGTTCGCCAGAGAGTTCACGGCGGGGTCGCCGGGGAAGAACTCCTCGAACTGCTGAATCTGCTCCGGCGTCGCACCGGTGAGGTCATCGATCTCGAGTTCCAGGATCTTTCCGTTAAGAAAATAGTGCTCCCGGTGACGTCCGTTCCCGAGGTCTTCGGAAGACGCCTCGAAAAAATCCTGCGAGGTGTATTCCTGAATGTACCCTTCCCCGTTGACCACATGGAAATCACCGCAATCCAAGCGCTCTGTCCGTGTCGAGGTGTCGACGCGGATGGTCAGGCCCCGATCCACTTTGGAATCGTTGTTCACAACGATCATGCGGTTCGCATCATCGACCGTGACCAGCGGCGCTTCGACCGCTCGAGGTTTCGCGTCCTCGGGCCGTATCGAATCGTTCCCATCGCAACCCGACACCAAAGCCACAAGCACCACGCAAACGACCACGAAGACCAGCTTCATTCTGGACATGGCAAACCTCCCAGTGTTCGGTATCCGATGGATTCGGACGGCTGGGGCGTACCGGGTCCTCCCGAGACCCGGTTCTCCCATCGTCCATGTGAGGGATCGTTCGAACGTTCTTCGAAGCGCGTGGATCCGGTCGCGTCTCGTCTGCCACTTCATCCACCCCGTCTTCCTCCCGCCCGACGCTCCCGCCTAGAACCCCGTCGAGCCCTTCGCCCCCGGGAAAAAAAAGAGCCCCGCGACAAGCGCGAGGCTCTACGGTCATCCGTCGAATCAGCACTTTTCCTTCTCAGCAGAGCCGTGCGAGCGGCGCACGTTAGTGCAAGGTAGCGGCCATTGGGGGGCCTGGGGGAACCTGTGCCGCACAACTCTTCCGCGAGTGCGAGTACCTCCTCTCGGATGACTTGACCTCCACCCCTGGAGTGTTCGTGCGAGGCTGACCGCGGCGCAAGGTTGCCGTCACGCCAGCGATGAGCCTTGAGGGGTCTCGAATGTCACCCTTCTCTATGGCAAGGGGCGTACCATTCGGGATGCCGAATGGTACTCTATGAAATATAATGAGTTACGAAATAGCGGCTCGCCGCCGTTCGGTCCAAACAGCAATGCCGTTTACACACACGTGTGAACTGCGTTGATGGCTGCACGCCGGGACACGCCAAATCCGGGAGGCGAGGTCTGCACGTGCTGGAGAAGGATAGCCCCGAAGGTCGTCCGGCCCGACACCCGGCGTTCGGGCCAATTTGACGTCTTGACGTTATAGCGTTATGGCGCTATACTCGCAGCATGAACAACCCAAACAAAAGAGCGACTGTGTACTTCGATCCGGACATCCACCGGGCCCTCCGTGTCAAGGCGGCGGAGACGGATCGATCGTTGTCCGACCTGGTGAACGAGGCCGTGAAGCTCGCCCTGGCGGAGGACGCCGAGGACCTTGCTGCGTTCGAGGAAAGGGCTTCGGAACCGGCATTGCCGTTCGAGGACGTGGTGAAAGATCTGAGGCGCCGTGGCAAGGTATGAGATTCTGATCAAGGCCTCGGCGGCGAAAGAGATCGAAGACGTTCCCAATCGAAAGGACCGGAGACGGATTATCGAGCGGATTCGGGGTCTCGGGGACGACCCCCGACCGCCGGGATGTCAGAAGTTATCGGGACAAGACAAGTACCGCGTGCGGCAAGGGGTACACCGGATCGTCTATTCCATTCACGACGAGAGACTTGTCATTCAGGTGGTCAGAGTAGGTCACAGGAAAGACGTGTACCGGGGTTAGCGCCCGCTAGCATACGCCTGTGTCTGACGGCTTCGCCTGTTTTGCCGGCTGCGGGGCCGCTTCTATAGTAGACCTTCCTTGTTGTCATGCTTGCAGGGACGCGGGCGTCACGAGATGATGTTCAGCTGTTTCATCTTGAAGAGGAGCGTCGTGCGGGGGATTCCGATTTGCTCAGCGGTTTTTGAACGATTCCACTCGTTGTCTTCCAGAGCCTTCAGAATCAGTCGTCGTTCGTAGCGCTCCACGTTGGCGGCGAGGACCCCTCCGGAACTC
>CAZYCB010000117.1:0-8239 GCA_964645735.1 uncultured bacterium
CGTTTAGCGCTTCATTCCAAGTCGATTTCCTTCGAACACCCAACGAGCGGCGAGCAGATGACCTTTGAAAGCAAGGTGCCGGACTATTTCAATAGGCTGATTCACAATATCGAAGATAGGCTGTGATACGGCGCCGAGACGGTTCGAAAGCTCGGAACTCGCGGTCATGGTGGTCCAAACGGGTCGAGTCGCTCATCGGCCATGATGTTCGCGTCTGAGCAGAAGCAATCGAAGGCAAAGAACTGATTCGTAAGGGGAAGCGTTACCAGCGGGTCTTGTAGTCCCGGACATCGACATGGACGAAGGGACCGTGCGTAGCCTTCGAAGGGTATTTGGCCAACCCCCCGATGAAACCTTGCGACTCCGGCTCGGCGCCGGCTTCATCGACCAGCCGGTAGAGCACATCCGCGTCGCGGATGTCGCTGCGGCCGTCGCCATTCAAGTCGTCCATCACGCCATCTTCATCTTCGTCGATAAAGATGTCCGCGGCCGAGCCCCACTGATGCAGGCTGTACCGCGCGCTGCCGAGCGAACGGTTGTAGGCCGGGGTGCGGTAACCGCTCATGATGTGGAACGTACTCGCGCTATGGCCGGCTTCGTTCACATGTTTGAGGGCGTGCTCGAGCACGAGCAGAAGGCGCTCGTTCAACACGACATACCTACGGGAATCGGCCGTTTGTTTGCAGAGGAACTGCCCCAGACGGAAGTGAGGGGAGACCAGAGCGTCTCTGTTTTCCGGAGTGACTTCGATGAACCCGATGGGCGGACCGAATTCCTTGATCCCGCTGCGTGGCTTGTTGGGATAGTGACCGATCGGATAGCCGTTCAGAAGTCCGTCCTGGACTTGGTCGTGCGGAACGACGACGAATGCCTGCACCGTGACCGCGTCACGGCCGTCCCGAGTCGTTACCTCGATGGGATAGAGACCCGGCGTGGCCGGCGCTGTCCATTCCCAGCGCCCCTCGCCGAGCGACACGAGATCGCCAGCCGTCGGGTGCGCCACGCAGCGCGATGTCGTGTGGGGAATCACCGCAGTGAACGTCACGGTCTCGCCCGGGAGCGCGGTCAATGTTTTGATACGCAGCGGCGAAATCTCGCCCTGGTGCTGGACGGAATTCCCAGCCGCCATCGCCGCAAACGACCCGGCGGGTCGAGCCGCGGCGAACGCGATGAGCGTTGTGAGCACGAGCCCCGCATACGCGAGGGGCCTCACGAAGCGTCGGGATTCACGGTTCAATTCCACCATCGTTCCTCAGATGACCGTCCATTCTCGGGTGGGTGCCGGCTCGGGATGCGCCGCTGAGAATAGGGGCATCCTCTACATTTTGCAACACATCCTTGGGCGCTTCCCCGGGTAGGTGCATTTCGCGTGCCGACTACTCCTTCGCGTGGGCAGGTGCCCGCATGGCTTCCAGGAGGGGCGCGTCCCGGCCGTAGATATCCCGGCGAAACTCGATCGTACCGTTCTCGTCTGCCCAGGCAGTCCAATACAGCAAATGAATGGGAATCGGTTCCGGAAGCGGCACGGTGCGGTCCACCACTTCGTCCAAAGCGCCGAGGAGCGCCTCGCGATTCCAACGGGAATCCTTGCGGAGCAGGTACAGCGCGAGCTCGATCGGTTTCTGGATCCGTATGCATCCGTGGCTGAAGTCTCTCCGCGTTCGCCCGAATAGCGGGCGAGACGGCGTGTCGTGCAGATAGACGTTGAATTTGTTCGGGAACATAAACTTGATGCGCCCGAGGGAATTGATTGGCCCCGGATCCTGGCGCAGCCGGTACGGGAAGTCGTCAGCGGTGATCGCCGACCATTCGACCGTCGCGGGATCGACCTCCTTGGCTTCTGGGCCCCAGCCTTTGAACACCCTGATCTTCTGTTGCGTGAGATACGTGGAATCACGCTGCACGTTCGCGAGCAGATCCTTCCGTGCGATGTCGTCGGGCACTTGCCAGTAGGGATTCAGCACGAGGTAGCGCATCGTGTCGCTGAACACGGGCGTATGCTGGCCGGAGTCCGGGACTCCCACCACGACCCGCATGGCTAGCACCGCGGCGTCCTCTTCCAGGACTTCCAATTCGAAAGCCGGGATGTTCACGAGGATATGGCGCCGTCCCAGATCCTGCGGCAGCCAGCGCCAGCGCTCGAGATTCAGCTCCAACTGATCCACGCGGCGGTCCGCGCTCACATTGAGTTCGGCCCTGGTTGCGGCGCCCGCTGCACCATCGGCCGTCAGGCCGTGCCGCTGCTGGAATCGTTTCACGGCCTTTTCGAGCGCTTCGTCGAACAGCTCGGCGTCCTCCCATTCCCCCGCGGCGAGGTCACCCCCGAGGCGCAGCCGGTCGCGAAGCGCCGCCACCTGAGGGCTGTGGTCGCCACCCCTCAGCGTCGGTCCCTTCGGGATTGCAGGCCATCCCCCGCGCGCCGCCACGGCGCGCTGCCGCACCAGCGCCTCGCGCAGCCGCCGGAAGCCCCGCTGGGGCGGTGCGAGCGCCGCTAGCGTGCCTGCAACGTCTCCCGTGGCGAGAGCGGCCTCCAGGACGGCGGCAAAATCGGCGCCGCGCCGGTTCGCCACCCACTCCGTGTCGATGCTTTCTGGATTCACCCGCCCGGCCAGAAGATGGGAGCCGTACAGCAGGAACGCATTGGTGAGCAAGAGATCGATCTCCGCCCATCGGTCGGGTACTATCCCTTTGCGGCTCCGGACGTCTGTGCGTACGGCGGCGACCAGGGTCTCGATGGCTGCGAGATGGTAGTCTTCCGGCCGCAGCCCCTCGAGATCCGCGAGGCAAAGCGCGTCCACGAGATCGCCGGCCGGGCGTGCGAGGCCGTGCTCGTCGATCCACGCCGGGCGGTAGAGCCGCCGCACGTAGAAGCCGAGGAGTGCCTCACTCGTGTAGACGGGCTCGTCGCCCGCCCGGAGTTCCGCAGCGATGTCGGCGCCCTCGATACGAGTACGGATTCGCTCGGCGACGAGATCGTCGAAGGAACGGATCTCGGCGCCTTTGACCTGCGTCCCTGGCGGCGAAGTTTGCTCGTCCGCGGTGGAATCCCGGCCGTCTCTCCGGCCGCAGGCCGCACACCACACGCCGAAGCTCAGCGCAACCAACCCGCACAACAATACTCTTCTCACGTTCATCGAGTTTGACTTTGCTCCGCAGCGGTTACTCATGTCGTCCGACACTCGGGCCACAGATTCTAGCTTTTCTCTTCCGACTTCGAAAGATGTTTCTCCACTGTGCCGGTTCTCGAGAGTTCGGCGGCCCCACACGTCGGAATGGGTTATGGACCGTTCCGGCGTGTGGTACTATCGAAGGGGGCGAGATGGGATTGAAGCAGGTTATCGTTTGAAAGGAGTGACACCATGCACTGGGGACGAGGGGTCCCCGTGGGGCGATGAGCAAAAGTGAAGATAAGAGAAATACACTCCAAGACCATTCTCTCCACGTCGCAGGTGTTTGACTACGTCATCAATTCCTACGTCGGGCTTTCGATCACTTCCGCGAACGACGAGATGCGGAAGGTATTCGAACCCGATGCGCCGCCCATAATGGACCGGCTGAGAACCATCGAGTCGTTGCACCGGAACGGCATCAAAACCTTCGTGACGATCGCAGACGATTGTAGGAAACTGGGGATCGAGTACAGGTCGGTTTAAGGATGAACATCATGGGATTTGTGGTACAATGGCACCCGCCTGAGTGCACAGGTGCCAACATCGACTGAGTCGTTGGCAGATTCTCCATCGACGGAGAACGGTTTCGGCGCCAAAGTCCGGCGCAGGTCATCAACAAAGGAGAGACGGTCGTGGGCGATAAGGGAAGCAAAGACAAGGGAAAAAAGGAGAATCAGAAGAAGGCCCAGCATACTCTCAAGGAAAAACGAAAGCTGAAGAAGGATAAGAAGGAGCAGAAAGGCTAGTAAGCCGGTTCTCCGAGCTTGCCCGTGATTCTTGGGCAAGGAACTCGTCTTGTCCATCTGAAGGAGTCCATCCCGTCGGAGTCCGACGGTCTAAGTCGCTAGGGTCGAGCGGACGAATCGTTGCTCCGGTCCGGTCCCACGTGACGATGGCCGGGCGACTCGAACTATGGCAACGGACTACGCGCGCATGATCCGCAATCTTCTGTCGTTCTACGAGTTCGACGGCAAGACGATGATCGCCATCGGCGCGGGAGGCGGACAGTTCGTGGCGTATGGCCGCGCCCCGCGAAGAATCGTGGCCGTCGACGAGGACGCCGCTGCCCTCGATCAGCTCCGTAAGGCCGTCGCCAAGAACGACATGAGCGACAAATTCGAGTTCGTTCACGGTGATTTCCTCAGCATGGATCTGCCTGTTCGGGGCGACGTCGTGCTCTTCGATTTCTGCCTGCACGAAATGGCGGATGCCGCTTCGGCCTTGGCCCGCGCGGGCAGACTGGCTCCCGATGTGGTTGTGTTCGACCACGGCCGAACGTCGAAATGGGCATACTATGTTGTGGAAGAAGAGAAGGTGAAGCTCTCCTGGCGGGCTTTGGATCGCTTCAGAGTCGTGCGGCACCAGGCGTATTCCGCGGAACACAAGTTCAGGGATCACGCCGAGCTGCTCGCCAAGGTGAAAGTGCAGGGCAACATTGCCGTCGAACGGATCGAGGTGTTCAAGAACCAGACCGGCATCACCATTCCCTTGACGTACGAGATGGCGTTGGTCCAATTTTCTTGATGTCTCGGCCGCCGCAACTGACGGCCGAAGCGACAGAATTCTTCCCGCTTCCAGAACGAATGTGATATAATCAGCCCAAATCCTGCCTCAAGGGCCCATAACGGCATGGACGCAGCGTGATGTCAGAGGGCCTTGGAAATAGAAACTGCACAATGAGCCGAACGAAGAGCGCGGCCGGGGACGGTCGCGTTTTTATTTGTCGGGCGCGTTGAAGAGCCACCGGCACGGCGCTCATCGTGGAGTTCACGCATTGTCAGTGAAGAAGGGGGATCTCATGAAGAGAAGAGTGTTTCGATTGGCGCTGGGAGCGGCGATCGTGGGCGCGATCCTCGCCCCGGCCATCATATGGAGCGGCAACCGGGCAACCGATAGCGCCGCGAGAGACGCAACGACGAAGCTCCCCGAAGTCTCGACGGTCGGCCTTAAGATGACGCCGTATGTCCTCACGCCCCTCGAAAGGCAAAAGCTCACGCTGCCTGCGTTTTCATCTCCCATGCCGCTGGACCATTTGTACGAGTCTCTGCCGGGCGTAGCGGCACGAAGCGAAGGGCCGTATTCCGGCATGACGCAGGCCGAGCTCGACAAGCTCGCTGCGTGGCGGGCGCGGACGTCGGAAGGGAAGGCAGACGGCGCCGCAAAGAAGATCTCGACAGAAAAAGGACCGGTTTCGACGGTCGAGAACGTCCCGCGCGCGCCGGGGATAGAAGGTATGACTCCCGAGGAGAGAGCCAAGCTCGAGGCGTACTCCCAAGAGGGAGGCCGGAGATGAAAAGTGCAGTGGAAAAGAGTCGGCGCGCGGTTGCGCTCCTGGCGGGCGGTATCGTCATGATGAGCGTTGCGTCGGTTTCGTCATCGACGTACGTCGATTGTACGCCGCTTATGTCCCACGTGTGTCGACCGGAGTACAGCATGCCGCACGGCTATGAGTTCACGCAGGGGATCAACTACTGGGCGGTTGTGGGAGTCGCCCCGACGTACCTCGAGGACAAGGACATTTATGTCTATCCGTCTTGCGGATCGGGGGCCCCGCTAGCGAGTTCGACGGGCACGAACGGGCTCGACTTCGTGGTAGGAGATTTCAACCACACAGCGTTGGGGACGTATTATCCAACGGTGACATACGGCGACCCAACGGCGTACTACAACGTGTACTGGAGAAACGGCGGCGCGATCGGACCGATCGGTTCGACGATATCCGGAGAGCTGGGGGGAACGCTGGCGGGTTGCAACATGATCCAGATCTTCGACGTTTTCCTCGAACAAAACCGCGAGTACCGGTTCTCATTTCGTACGGACTTTTACCCGTCCGGCAAAGCGGCGATTTTCAGGAACCCGTCCGCGAGCGCGTACTGGGCGGGCAGGTCGGCCGGCGTGTTCGAACTCGCGACGGACGAGTACACAGTCTACACGGCTCCGGCGACCGACTGGTACGGTCTCGTCGTCTTCCCGCAGTGGATCCTGCCGGGGGCCGGGAATTTCCAGATCCACGTCGAACGGCTCGACGACTGTATTGCGTTGTCCTCCGGGGTCTGCGTCAACAACAAGCTGTACTCTCCGGCGACAGGACCGGCAAACGACTACACCTGCACGCAACAGGTGGCTCACTGGACCGCCGTGGCGCTCTTGCCCGATGCGCTCGACGACAAAGCGTTGGGCGTGTCCGGATCGTGCGATGGTGACGACTACATCCTTCGGGGTGACGTTGCCGGCGCGGGGGGCACGGAAATCATCGTCGGAGACTACAACCACGCCGCACTCGATCAGTTTCATCCGAGGGTTGAAGGGGGAGGCGTTGACCTGGACTATTCGATCCAGTGGGACGACGGCGCGGACATCTTGTCCGTACCCGGGTGGTCGTTCGGTTCGATGACCGGATTGGACCCCGGGAGCGTGTGCGTCAAGATATGGGACGTCCACCTCGAAGAGGGAAAGCAGTACGAGTTCCATTTCTACACGTACGGCGAGAAGGCACCCCACGCGGCTCTATTCCGGAACCCCACGAAGACAGAGTACTGGGCGCACCTGGGACTCAGCGAGTGGGAGATGTCGGCGGAGGGTTACAAGACTTACACGGCGCCGGCTACGGATTGGTACGGGCTCGTGGTCTACGCCAGCCAGAGAAGAGAGAACACGAGCACGTACGGGATAACGATCGATCCGCTCAACGACTGCGAACCGTTGACGTCGATGAATTGCGAATCATTCACCGGTCTCCCGCGCGACTTTTCAATCACGCGAACGGCCCCATACTGGTCGGCCGCCGCTTTGGCCCCGACCGCGGAGGAGAACAGGGGTCTCGGAGTTTTTTCACAGTGCGATGGGAACGGCGACTTTCTCGTGTACTCGGAGGGTGAAGGAACCCAGCTCGTCGTAGCGGACTTCAATCACACTCCCTTCGGCACGTACTATCCGCGGACGCCTGAAGGCAACAACGATACGCCCTACACCGTCTCGTGCGACACGGGGAACGACGTATTTCCGTCCGATATCGCGGTCGAAGGGACAGTGGGCGGAACGACGGGCGAGTGCGGAGCGGTGCGGATATGGGACGTGATGTTGAGCGCGGGAACGACGTATCGGATCAGCTTCACGAGGGGCGGTCCGGCGGATGTGCGGCTCTCTCTCTTCCGCAATCCCGGCAGCGGGACGTACTGGGCAGGCCGCTACGACGCGGTGCGGGAGTACTCGGAGTCGGGCAACTACTCGTACACCGCTCCTGCGTCGGACTGGTACGGGCTCGTCGTTTTCCCGAATGTAAGGTCCAAAACAGGCAACTACTCCGTACGGATTTCCAATGAGTCGGCGACGGGGATAGAACCCGAACCCTTGGTCCCCGGAACGTTCGCTCTCTACCAGAACACGCCGAATCCGTTCAACCCGACCACGGCCATTCGGTATGATGTGCCGCTCGGCGGAGGGAAAGTAACGCTTCGTGTGTTCGACGTGTCGGGAAAGCTTGTGAGGACGCTCGTGGACCGCGTGGAGTCTCAGGGAGAAAAGACAGTGCGCTGGGACGGAATGGATGACAATGGCAACCACACAGCGTCGGGAGTTTACTTCTGCCGAATGACAGCGCCGGCGTATGTCGAGACACGGAAGATGATCTTGCTGCAGTGAGCGACGTGGAGGGCACGACCTCACCCCCCTGAGATCGCCCCACACCGTGCCAGGGATATCTGGTACGATGCCGTGATACGAGCAGGGGGCAGACGGAAGCGTGGCAGAACCAGGAGATAGACCGGGCAGGCTTGGCAGCAAGCCAGGAAAGCGCAAGAGAACGGTGCCGGGGACTTCCGCCGAGTCTCGCCGGCGCCGCTCCGTGATTGTCGCCGCGTCGATATTTCTCCTGAGCGTTTCTCTGGGACTGGCGTGGATGGTCTGGGCCCGGCCCCAACCCTACACGGACTACGCGGAGTATCTTCAACTCGCCAGAGGATTGCTCGAGCACCGTCAGTTCGGCTATCCCCAGCTCTCCGCGGAACGTCTGCCCGGCTATCCCATATTTCTGGCGATGCTGCTCACGATAAGCCCCTCGGTCGTCTGGC
>CAZYCB010000118.1:0-2411 GCA_964645735.1 uncultured bacterium
GCTCCGGGGTCTTGTTTCCGTGGTATCTACGAAACCTTCACCACTTCGGCACCGAGAGCGGACTCTCCACGACAGCGGGCGTCAACTTCTACCTTGGCCATAACGAAAAGCAGTATGGGAAGCTTCCAGAAACCGGTTTCAAGGGTCGTGATGCCGTCGAAAAGCAGAAAGAGGCATTCGGACAGGCTGTGGAGTACCTGCGTGCGAATCCCCTCCGCCTGTTCTCCGACATCGGAAACGGTACGAAGGAACTCTATTTCAGCGAAGGGTTCTACGCATTGCGGGACGGACTGGTGGAACAGTATGACGACGGACCGTTAACGTACCAGATTCGGAAACTAGTCCCGTTGGGTGCGCGAGGACTGGTGCAGACGTTCTATTTTACGCTGCTGGCGCTCGCCGTCGCGTCGCTGGTCTTTTGCCGGAAGCGCATGAAAAGACCGTCGATACCGATCGGAATGCTCCTGATGAACTGGGTGTGCTGTGCGGTCGTATTCTTCGGAAAGGCGAGATTCAGGTACGCGACGGAAGTCGTGTTCTGCATCCTCGCCGGAATTTCACTGTATTGGGCGTATGAGCACGCGGTCTCGTTCAGGCGGGCGGCGCCTCCCAAAGGGAAACGATGACCGGCACCGTGATTTCCCTTTGGAGGCACCCTGCGTGTGTACCCGCCGGCTTGCAGCACCGCTCTAGCCCTGCGCGTTGGCTGCCCATTCGCCGAGTTTCGTCGGGCTGATCCCGAACTCCCGGTGGAGGCGGTCGATTTCGGCGTTGTAACCCACGCGGTCGAACCATTCGAGCATGATCGCGAAGTCCTCGCTATGCTTCCGGACCTCGCCGATGGGGATCCGGACGAAGTCCATCTTCTTTCCCAGCGCCCTACCGAGTATTTCAGCCGCTTGCGGCATCGTCAGCTCGTCGCCTGCAATGTCGATCTCCCTGCCGCTCAATTTCTCGCCGTCGATGAAGGCCCGGGCACCGTACTCCCCAATATCCCTCACGGCGATCATCTGGAGCCTGGTCGAAGGATCCAAAGCCGTGACGAGCTTGTCGCCGTTCAAGAACGAGGGCGACGTGAGATTCTCCATGAAAAACACCGGGCGAAGGATCACGTGCGAGGGAAAGCGGAGCCCGCGGACGGTCTCTTCGACGCGCCACTTGTTTTCGAAGTGGGGAATTCCTGTCTTGCGGTGCGCGGAACCGACGGAACTGTAGACGAAGTGCTGGACGCGAGCTTCCCGCGCGAGATTCGCAAGCCGTTTGCCCTGATCTTCCTCCCTCGCCACGCCCGCTTCCCACGTGTTCTGGACGGCGAACACGCCCCACGCTCCCTCCAATGCCTTTGCGACGGACGCCGCGTCGTCGAGGTCGCCCTTGACGATCTCGGCGCCGGTTTTTGCGAGCGCTTTCGCCGCATCGCCCTCCGGCTTTCGCGTGAGCGCGCGGATCTTGAAGCCCTTTCCTGCGAGCGCGCAGGCAACGGCGCCGCCCTGTTTGCCCGTGGCGCCGGTAATGAGAATCGTGCGTTCGTTGACCATAGCGTTCAGTCTCCTTCTGATTCGTCGTGTGATTTTGTCGTCGTAAACTTTGTGAAAGGACATTACAAGCGAACAGCACCCCGTTGTGAACGGGGTGGACGTAATCTAACGATCCGCGGGCGGGGAGTCAAGAACCGGCGACGACGAAAACGATCGGATTATTTCAGCAGGAAGAGAACGGCGACCCCTGCAACGGCGACCACGGCGCCGACGATTTCACGAGGAGTCACCTTCTCCTTTAAGAGCAAAACGGACGGCGCAATGATGAGCACCGGGACAATGGCCATGATAGTGGCTGCGACTCCTGTGGCGGCATACTTGACGGCGACGAGCGAGAACGAGACTCCGAGAAATGGTCCGAAGAAACTTCCGAGCGTCATGACACGCATTGCCTTCTTGTCTCGTAACGCCGAGCCCACCCTTCGCCACAATCCCATTGCCGAAATCACCGCGCAGAATCCCGCCGTGCCCGCGATGATCCGTATCTGTGACGCCGCGAAGGCGTCGTAATCGCCCATCCCGTACTTGCTGAGAACGAGCCCGACCGCCTGGCCCACGGCGCCGCCGAAAGCCACGAGGATTCCGCGAAGAGGGCGGGAGAACTTGATCTGCTTTTGATCCGGACTCCGTTCGACGACGACAAAGCTGATACCGCCGACGACCAGCGCCATGCCGAGGAAGTTCGCCGGAGAAAGTCTCTCTCCCATGACGACCCAGCCGATGAGCGCCGTGAGCGGCGGCACGAGCGCCATGAGGAGCATCGATATCCGCGAGCCGATGAGTATGAATCCCTTGAAGAGAAGGAAATCCCCGATCGTAAATCCGACAAGGCCGGAGAGTGACAGCCAGATCCACTGGTGACGAGCCGCGTCG
>CAZYCB010000119.1:0-1603 GCA_964645735.1 uncultured bacterium
ACGTAGAACGTGCCGTCGACGAGTATGCTCAGTCCCTCCTCCACCATTCCGGGAAGAATGGTCTGTGAAGGGTTCTTGACGAGGTGGAGTGTCGTCGGCTGTTCGCGGAGCACCGCTTGAGAGAATCCCTTGGGAATCACGATGAGCCCCGTCGCTTTGCCCCTGTCCATCAGCGCGCGGCCCTCGACCTCCGCGACAGACTCGGCGCGGATGAAGCCGCCGGCCGCTTCCTGACTCAGGGCGCCCACGAGAAATCGGCTGAGGAAGCTCTCGTCGTTGTCCGCTACGAGCACGTGGGCCTGGGGACGGGGACCGCTGCGGCCGCCAAAGGCGAGCGCGATGAGAAGACCGACCAGGAGAGGAATGGCGATCCACATGACGATATCGAGAGGGTTCCTCCACCGCCGGCGCCAATCCTTGACGGCAGTGCTCCAGATGAATCGCATTCGGACTTCCTCTTTCACGGTCTCGAGGGGAGACCGGTTCACGCGCCGTTATTCCCGCAGTTCTTTGCCGGTTAGCTTGATGAAAAGACTTTCCAGGCTCGGCTGCGTGATCGTCGTTTCACGGACTTCGAAACCCGCGCCCGAAAAGTCCTTGAATACCTCGGAGAGTCTCTTTGACGCCTCGGACGCCGCGAGCGTGATCAGCTCGTCCGTGCAATGGACGAGCTCGATGCCGCCCAGGCGTCCGATCACTTCGGGCACCGTCCTGCAGTCGAACCGCCCCGTCACGCGAAGAATGTCTCTCTCGCCGAGTATCGCCCGAAGCTCCGGAAGAGTTCCCTCGGCGATGATCCTCGCGCGGTCGATGATGGCCAGCCGGTCGCAGAGCTTCTCCGCTTCTTCCATGTAATGAGTCGTGTACACGACGGTGGCTCCGTTCTTCGCCTGTTCGCGGACGAGCTCGAGAAGCCTCACACGTGTTTGCGGGTCCACGCCGACTGTCGGCTCGTCGAGGAGAAGTGCCTGCGGCTGGTGGACGATCCCGCAGGCGAAATTGAGCCTGCGTTTGAGCCCGCCGCTGAGCTTCTTCACGGAGTCCTTCGCACGGTCCACGAGACCTGCCACGGCGAGTACCTCGGCCACGCGTTCCCTGAGTTCGGATCCCCTGAGTCCGTACGCCGCTCCCCAGTACATCAGATTCTCGCGCGCAGAGAGGTCTTCGTAGAGGGCGATCTCCTGAGGAACCACACCGAGCTTCTTGCGGGACGCGGGTCCGTCGCTCACGACGTCGTGGCCAAGGATGCGGATGTGTCCGGAGCCCGGGCGAAGAAGGCCCGATATGCACCCGATCGTCGTCGACTTGCCGGCGCCGTTCGGGCCGAGGAGACCGAAGATCTCGCCGGGGCGCGCGGCGAAACTCACATCGTCCACAGCGATCAGGTCCCCGTACTGTTTTCTCAGACGTTCGACTTCGATCAAGAGACTCCCCCTTTGCGTGCGGGAAACGCGACGAACCTCGCCGGTGGCAAGCATCCTAGCACGGTTCTTTCAGCCGGCTCAACGATATAGCGCGCGGAACCGCGCGGGGGGTCGATCTCGGGTCGGGGCGGGCACGGCATCCGAAATCTTCGAGGAGCGCGGACCGGTCAGGTTGAACC
>CAZYCB010000120.1:0-1632 GCA_964645735.1 uncultured bacterium
CTTCCGAAGAAAGAGAAAATCATTACGCAGGTCGAGCAGGTTCTCGAACCGTACCGGGAGGATTTCAAAGCGCGTTCGATCTACAGCTTCTGGAGCGAAGACGAATGGTCGCTCACACGCGTGTATCCGCGTGAAGGCGAAACGAATCCCGAGAACATGACGGCGATACGAAAGAAACTCCGCGAGGTCCTCCCCGAGATTCCAGGGGTCAAGCTCGAGGTCCAGGAGAGCGGGCAGTTCTGGAATCCGGACCGGAGCAAGCAGATCTGGTTCCAAATCGTGGGCGAGGACTCCGGGACGCTCGCTTCTCTCGCCGAGGAGGCAAAGTCGCTTCTTGCCGCGATCCCGGGGATGAGCGACCCGCAGTCGAGCAACGAGCAGGGGGGCCAGGAGATCCACGTCAAGCTCGACCGGGATCTTGCCTCGCGCTACGGCGTCTCGCCGACGCAGCCCGCCGAAGTCGTGGGGCTCACGTTCCGTGGCCGGCGGCTCCAGCGCTTCCGCACGGCCGACGGCGAGCGCGAGATGCGTCTCACGCTCGATGAAAAAGAAACCGAGACGATTGCGCAGCTCGCCAATCTCCCGATCTGGACGGCGGAAGGGGAAAAGGTCCCGCTCGCCTCTCTCGCCAACTTCGAAGAACGCCCTGCGCCGGAGAGGATCATGCGGGACGAACGGTTGACAAGCGTATGGGTCGGCGCGCGGTACGAAGAAGGCAACCGGGATCAGTACATGCCGCTGGTCACGGCGGCGATGAACGGAATGGAACTGCCCTACGGATACGCGTGGACGTTCGGGCGGTGGGAACAAATGCGCCAGGACCGCTCGAAGGAGTTTCTCGTCAATCTGGTTCTTGCGCTCATCCTAGTCTTCGCCGTGATGGCGGCGCTCTTCGAATCCGTCCGCCAGGCGATCGGGCTCATGATCGCGCTCCCGTTCGCTCTCTCCGGAGCGGTGTGGGCGCTCTACATCACGAAAACGGACTTCGACTCGCCCGCGGCCGTCGGGCTCCTTCTCCTCATCGGGATCGTCGTCAATAACGGCATCGTCATGATCGAACACATCAACGGGTACCGGCGCCAGGGAATGCCGCGATTCGACGCCATGGTAAAAGGCGGCCGCGAGAGGCTCCGGCCGATTCTCATGACGGCGATCACGACGCTCATAAGCCTCGTTCCCATGGCCATCCAGCGGCCGGCGCTCGGCGACATCTACTACTACTCGATGGCGATCGTCATCATGGGCGGGCTTCTCGTGTCGACGTTTCTCACGTCGATTCTTTTGCCCACGACGACGACCCTCGTCGAGGATTCCTCGGTCGTTGCGGGACGCGTGGTGCGCGCTTTCGGCGGGAAGCTCCGACGATTGAGGGTCGTGCTTCGCCCGCGCCGCGCGATGAACGGGGGAAAATAGGTCTCGCCTGCCCGCGCTTTCCCCTTTTTCTCTGCGGGCTCGGCCCGGCGTATTTACTTTTTCCCCTTACGT
The DNA here is from genome assembly GCA_964645735.1 of uncultured bacterium. GTDB lineage: Bacteria > Krumholzibacteriota > Krumholzibacteriia > WVZY01 > WVZY01 > CAZYCB01. The sequence continues at coordinate 1,486 of CAZYCB010000120.1, forward strand.
GGTATACGTTTAGGAGCGCTGCTGGTACGGATTGTGCTCAGCTTGCCGATATCCGTCCACGCGCGCGGTTCGAGAAAAACGATGAGCACGTCGCCCAATACCAACACGTTCGCAAGCCATCTGATCAGAAGCCCCGAAGAACTCGAC
>CAZYCB010000121.1:0-2000 GCA_964645735.1 uncultured bacterium
CAGGCCTCTGTACTCGACCGGTCGCGTGTAGTAGGCGCAATCGAGCAGGAACCCGCGTTCCTCCTCGAAGGAGTCCGACTCCCTCGTGTCCTTGTTGCCGAGGACGTCGTCCTTGAGCCTGACGATCGCCTCGATGCACACGGCCGCGGCCAGTTCGCCGCCGCTCAGGATGAAGTCCCCGATCGATATCTCATCGGTGACGACGAGCTCGCGGACCCTCTCGTCCACACCCTTGTAGCGACCGCAGATGAACGTGATCTCCTCGTGCGCGGCGTACTCGTGGGCCAGACGCTGCTCGAATCGTTTCCCCGCCGGACTCAAGAGGATCACCGGGCTCCCCTCGGGGAGCTTCAGGTGCTCGATCGCCTCGGCGATCGGCGGCACCATGAGAATCATTCCCCCGCCTCCCCCGTACGGCCCGTCGTCCACTGTCCGGTGCTTGTTCTTGGTGAAATCCCTCAGGTTCTGAACGTTGTACGTCACCAGGGACTTCTTGGCGGCGATCCCCAGCATTCCCATCGACAGGATCTCCGTCATGACCTCCGGAAATATCGTGATGACGTTTACCTTCATTCCGCGCTCTCTTCGCCGCCCGCCTCGCCGTCCTCCGCACCGCCCGCGCCCTCGACGAGCCCGGGAATGGTTCTGATGATAATCTCTTTCTTCTCGTCGTCGATCGAAACGACGAACTCGGGAACCGCTGGAACCATGAAGCTGCCGTTCGGCCCGCTCACCTCGTAGACGTCGTGAGCCGGCGAAAAAACGACCGCTGTCACCTCGCCCAGGGCCTTTCCTTCGACGGTTTTCACCGCGGCCCCTATCACCTGGAACGGAAGCTTTTCCTCCGGGAGATCCACGTCGATGCTAGCGCCGTCGATGAAGAGCTCTCCGCCGACAATTTCCTCGGCGGCGTTGCGGTCCGCCACCCCTTCGATGTCGACGACGTAGCACCGGCCGTGGGGCCGGTACCTCTCGAGCGCGACGGGTCTCTCCTCGATTCTGCCGTCGGCCTCCCGCCGGAGCACGAGGTGCTTCGAGCGGAGGATGTCCTCCCAGAAATCCGCCGTCGGATTGAGCTTGAGCTCGCCGCGAATCCCGAACGCCTTGACCAGACGGCCGAGAAACACGTCCGTCATCTCGACCGCCCTCATTCCTTGATTTCGAAGATGATCTTGTCGCCGGCCTTCGACGCCGCCGCGTTCACCAGCGTCCGTATCGCTCGCGCCGTCTGGCCGTTTTTTCCGATCACTTTTCCGAGATCGTCCGTGCCGACGGAGAGCTCCATCACCGTGTAGCTCTCCTTGCTCGACTCGGTAACGACTACCTGCTTCGCGTCGTCCACGAGAGACGCCGCGATGAACTCGATGAGCTGTTTAATCGTCGATCTGTTGACTTCCGGCATGACTGCATCCCGTGTTCAGGTGGACAACGTCTCCGCACGATTGCCGCACGGCGGTCCGCTAGGATTCCGCCGCGGGGGCCTCCGGCTTGGGTGCTTCCGGAGCCGCCGCCTCCGCCCCGCCGGCCCGAGCGCCTTCGGCATCGGGCTTGGCCGTGCCCTTTACCATCTTCGCCTCGCGCTTCTTCGTTTCTCTGCGCTGGGCCGCGGCGATCTGCTGGTTCTTGATCGCCTCCACCCTGGCGTCGAGCTCTTCGCCCTTCACACCGGCTTTCATGAGATCCCATTTCTGGAGCGATCCCACGCGCCGCAGAAGACTCGCCACGTTGACGGTCGGCGTGGCGCCGCGTTCGATCCAACGGAACAGGGCCTCCTCGTCGACATGGATTTTGGGCGGGTTGGTCATCGGGTCGTAGTACCCGACGACCTCGACGAACCGCCCGTCCCGAGCCATCCTCGAATCGATGGCGACGAGCCGATAGAAGGGCTTCTTCTTCGAGCCCATCCGTCTCAACCTGATCTTTAGTGACATTCAGTACACCTCCACATGATCAGCGACAGGTTAACGCATCATTCAAAAAGGCGCAAACGGTAGTTTGAT
>CAZYCB010000122.1:0-2256 GCA_964645735.1 uncultured bacterium
ATCGCACAGGCCCCTCTCGATGACCGCACCGCGAGCCGCCTCATGGTGGTCGATCGCGCGTCTGGCGCCTTCGAGCACGCCGCCTTTCGCGATCTTGCGTCGTACTTGGCGCCGGGCGATGTCGTCGTCGTCAACCGATCGCGCGTCATCCCGGCGCGGCTTTTCGTATACCGCTCGAGCGGGGGCCGTATCGAACTTCTGGTGACGCGCGTGCTCGATGAAAAAATATTCACCGCGCTCGCCAATCCGATGCGGCGCATAAGAATCGGCGAGACGCTCTCCGGCGAAGGGGGCGCCTTCGCGTGCCGCGCGCTCGCACGTGAGGGCGAAAGGGAAGTCCGCGTGGAGGTCACGTCCCCTCACGCAGTACACGAGGTGCTGGACGCGCACGGGCACGTGCCCCTGCCGCCGTACATCGGCCGCGCGGACGAACCGCGCGACCGCGAGAGGTATCAGACCGTTTTCGCCGACGAAAAGGGATCCGTCGCGGCGCCGACGGCCGGGCTTCATTTCACGGAGGACCTCCTGACCCGCGTGCGGTCGCGCGGAGTCGACGTGTGCTCGCTCGTGCTTCATGTCGGTTTGGGGACGTTCCTCCCCCTCGATCTCGATGAAGTCGAGAAGAACAGACTCCACGCCGAAACGTTTTCGATCGGCGGCGGCGCGCTGCGAACGATTGCCGCGGCAAAGGCGGACGCTCGAAGCGTTGTCGCGGTGGGGACCACGGCTACGCGCGTGCTCGAAACCCTCTCTCGCGGGGGACATCTCGAGAGCGCGGACTCCGGACCGCAGGCCGCCGACAGTGGAATCGTCGGCAAGACCATTTCGGGGGAGACCGATCTGTTCATTTATCCCGGATACGAGTTCAGGTGCGTGGACAAGCTCATCACGAACTTTCACCTCCCCAAATCATCGCTCCTCCTTCTCGTATGCGCCTTCCTCGGGAGAGAGAAGACGCTCGCCTGCTACGAGGCCGCCGTTCGTGAAAAGTACCGTTTTTACAGCTACGGGGACGCGATGCTGATTCGGTAAACGGTTGACGGCGAGCGTCCAGCGGCCCCAACTCCATGCTCGACAACGAATTTCGGGTTGAAATACCGGGTGTGTTCTGCTAAACTCAGCCCGACTCACGCAGCGGACGTCCCGTACGGTCGGCCGCCGGGCGTTGGGGGACCCGAACGGGGAGACGAACGTGGGGGCGCAAACGCCATCCCATGGATCCTTACCACCGTTTCCTTTTTCCTTACAACCCAGCCGTGACCGACTTGGATCTCGATTGCGGGGGTTTGGCGGGGAGTTTATCAGCCCATGCCGGGTCGGCCCGCCCGAAAATCGATGCGAAGCCACGCCGAATCACCCCGACTTCCGTAATCCTCTTATCCCACAAGTCCGAGCGGAGCGACTCCAAACGCCGGGGACAAAATTCTCCGACTCTGATGTCGCACGCCCCCCCTAACCAGGTTTCCTTCGGAAACTTCGACTGGTGAGCGGCATCGTGTGAACGCCCCGCCGGTCGAGATCTCGAATCTTAACCAACCCACATCCTGCGGGGTGTGCAGTGAAAAAGGGGGGCAACAACGTGAGAAACTTGCAGCTAATGCGAACAGTCGCCATGGTGTCCGCGGTGCTGATGCTGTCGGTGTGGATGCACGGAAGCGCGATCTCGGCGACTACAAACATCCCGTTTGATTCAACACCCTACGAAGTAGGCTCTGTGATTAATCCACTCGCCTGCGTGGTCGTAGCGGACCTCGATGGGGACGGGGACGAAGACATCATCGGCGGCACGTTCGGTGGAGAAAACGAAGAACTCATCGCCTGGGAAAACGACGGAGCGCCCTTCGGGGGCACCTGGATCGAGCACGATATCGGGGCTGTTCGATACGGCGTGAGAAGCATTGCCGTGGCCGACCTCGATAACGACGGAGACAGTGACATTGTCGTAGGCACTGGGATGGACACCGCCCGACCGGACATGCCGATCGTCGTCTGGAAATCGGCAGGCGCGTGGGAATGGATTCCCCAGGAAATCGGCACGACGCTCACCCAGGGCTTTATCGTGAGAACGGCGGATCTCGACGGCGACGGGAACCTCGATATCGCGTCGATGGCGAGCGAGTATTCCGGGGAGCCTCGGGATGTGAGGGTATGGCGGAATGATGGATCGCCGTTCGATGGATCGTGGAACAGCAACTTCGTTGTCTCCGGCTATGCGCTGGGTCCGGGAATGGCAACCGGTGATTTCGACGGCGACGG
>CAZYCB010000123.1:0-2030 GCA_964645735.1 uncultured bacterium
TTGTAGGACGACTCGTACAGGTGGCCGCTCGCGAGCACCCTGTAGTCGCTCTGGACCCGTTCGCCCACGATGTCGAACGCGTCCCCCACCTTGACGCGTATCTTCTCGTCCTCCGGCGTATGGTCGATGGCGTCCTCGCCGACGAACTGCAGCGCCTCGTCGGCGTCTTTCTTGTAGATCCGCACGACCCCCTTGGGGAGAGGCATTCCCATACCGTTCTTCTTCGAGTTTTCGATGCCGAGGAATACCCCTATCTTGGTCGTCTTGTCGGACTCGGGCATCGACGAGAACCAGTAGTTCACGGCCGGCTGGTACACGTACGACTTCTCTACGGAAACGTCAGGCGCTTCGAGGAGGCTGATCTGCTTCGTCTGCTTCTCCTTGATCGTGCTCTTCCGCTGGAGGGTGTACAGGTGGTATTCGAAGAAGGCTTCCTCCTCGAACTGGGGGGCGCCCGCGCGCATCTCCGCAATCTCGTCCATGCGCATCATCTTCGGCATCTGCTTTGTCGCGCGGTGGACATCGCCCGCCACCAGCTTTACCGACGCGCCTTCGTATGTCGCTCCGCTGCGATTATCTATCGTCACCCAGCCGGAGACGTCGACCTTCTTGTCGTCTTTCGACAGCACGACGACGTAGTCCGATTTCCAGCCGATTCCCCCGGTGAGGTAACTCGCCTCGACCGTGTGTTTCTTGGCGCCGTTCTCGAGCATCCACACCAGGGTCGGCTTGGAGATCAGCCCCTGGGGAAGCTCCGGCAGCACCACGCGTCCCGGCGGGTTCACCGCGATTTTGCCGTCCATTTCGTAGACGTATCCTCCCTCCGTGCCGATGAGCGTCGCCTTCTTCCGCACTTCTTCCTCGCCCTCCTCCTTCGTCACCAGCTCGACCGTCTGGCCAACGTATTTCTCCATGAGCTTCGCCGGGCTGATCAGGTCGTATTCGAAGTTTTGCTCGAGCACACCCAGATCGCCGGGGCGGTCGAGGGAGCGGATGTGCACGCTCGTCGGATCGATCCCCGCCGCCACTCCTTCGAACTTGAGGTCGACGACGCCGATGGGGAGTTCGAGATTGCGGACATCCTTCACGAGCCCGAGATCGTTGTTGTAGATCGTGATGCTGATGGATTTCTGCTGGTCCGGCGTACTCTTCAGAGACTTCGTCTCCGCGCCGCCTGGCGCCGGAAGGAGAAGCGTTCCCGCCAAAAGACCGGCGCACACCCGCCCGACACCCCGAAGTATCGCCCGCGCAGGGACGCGGCGGACGCGGGGCCACCGCCCATCCCCGTACATTCCTTTGTGAATCATCATGGCTTCCACCTCCTGTAGCGCATTCCAACCGGTATCGGCTGAGGGACAGCCGCCTCACCCGTCTCTGGGGGCCTCGGTCCCCCGTCCGATGCGGGCGAAAAAAGCGCGGCCCGGCGGTCGCCGGGCCTGAAGTTCGATCGGTGTCGGTCTCCTCTCGGCGGGCGATCATCGCCCGTCGATCGAGCTGTGGTGCCGAGGGCGGGACTCGAACCCGCACAGACTTTCGTCCACTGCCCCCTCAAGACAGCGTGTCTACCAATTTCACCACCTCGGCACGAGTCGTTTTTTACTTCGGCTGCTGAGTCGTGTCGGCCGCCGCGGAGTCGAGAGCGCTCGATCCGAGTATCTGGTCGATGCTCTCCCCCTTCGGAATCACGTCGTTCTGCTGCTCGACGGACTGTCTGATCGCGCTCTGGGGCCTGTTCACGTTGCGTTTGGACGCGAGAAACGCGAGGCACAGAGAGAGCACCATGAACCCGACCGCGAGGTATGTCGTCGCCTTACTCAGAAACGTCGCCGTCTCACGACCGCCGAACACCGTCTGGTCGCCGCCCCCACCGAAGGCGCCCGCCAACCCGCCGCCCTTGCTCGACTGCATCAACACGACGATGATAAGCACGATACAAACCAGTACGTGAATTGCCTGGAGGATACTGTAGATCATTCGCTCCCTGGGTCCTTTGCTATGGTGTAATGGGTTATTTGTCGTCCGTCCGCCGG
>CAZYCB010000124.1:0-7006 GCA_964645735.1 uncultured bacterium
CGGCGGCGTCCCCACGCAAGAGAAGACGTGGGGGGCCGTGAAAGCGCTGTACGGCGACTAGGCCGGCACCCCGCGGCTTGAGTGCGTGCGCTGCAGGGTCGTCGAAAGCCCTTAGCGGGAGCGACCGAGGATCGCCCGCCCCCAGGCGGGAAGCCGAGGGAAGCGGAGCTCAGGGCTCTCGACGACCCTGCAGCGCACAAGCCAACTATTTCGAGGGAACGAGTTTGATGCAGACGGCCTTATCCCTGTCGAAAACGGAGGCTGCTGCGGTGCGGATGTCTTCCACGGTGACCTGCTGGATCTGCCCGGCGACCCTCTCGACCGTCTCGTATCCGAAACCCAGCGCTTCGTAGTAACCGTATTCGAGGGCCTGCGCGAGGTTTCTCTGGAGCTTCATCGTCTGCGACCCCACAAGCCACTCCTTCGAGCGGGTGAGCTCTTTGTCGAGCACGTGCTCGCTCGTCACTTTCGTGAGTTCGTCGAGGATGACGCCGATCGCCTCGTCGATGCTGTCCGGCTTGGGATTCGTGTACCCGTAAAAGACCGAGCGTTCTTTGAGGGGCATGAAAGCGGAGCCCGCCATGTACCCGAGCGAGCGCTTGTCCCTCAGTTCGACGAAAAGCCTCCCTCCGAGGCCCGTCATGAGACCGTCGAGCGCACGAAGCGCGATGGAGTCCTTCGTCTGCATCCGCGGCGCGAGGAAACCGACGAGCCCCACCGCCTGATGGAGGCCTTCCCGCCGGAGCTCGTGGAAGCCCGGGTGGACCGGATTCTCGAGAGGTTCGACATCGAGAACCGGCGCGGGCCCCGCGGCGAGGTCGCCGAAGAGTTCCCCGGCGGCCTCCATCGCTTCATCGACTCCGATGTCCCCGACCATCGCGACGACCGTATTCGCAGCGACGATGTTTCGCCGGTGCCATTCGGCACAGTCCTTCGATGCGAGAGCGGCGAGTTCCGCCTCGTTCCCGACGAACGGTTTGGAGTACGGATGGTCTCCGAAGAGGTTTGCAAAGAGGTGATCGATGCTGTAGAGCACGGGATGATCGTGCCGTTTCGCTAGCTCCTCGAGAAGCCTCTTCCTCTCCTCTTCCACGCTCGCGTGCACGAAGCTCGGATGTCGAAGAACATCCTTGTATACTCGCAGCGCTGGCTCGAGGTGATCGCGGAGGACGTTCACGTAGACGCCGCTGAAATCGAAACCCGAGAAGCTCTCGATGTTCCCGCCCAGACCCTCCACGGTCTCGACGATCTCGTCCGCGGCGTACGACCGGCTTCCCTTGAGAAGAGCCCGCGTGGCGAGAAGGGAAAGACCCGACTTCCCCTTCGGCTCCGACCGTGTGCCGCCCTCGCACACCGTGAGCACCGACACCAGAGGCACGGTAGTCCGGCGCCGGATAAGAACCCGGATGCCGTTCGGAAGCTCGAGGCGGCGGAGGGGCTCTTTCTCTCCCGAGGGGCGCCGCCGCACGGTCTTCGCGGCAAGCGTGCGCGGGTACTCGTCCGGCAAAGACGCTTTCGAGGCAGAGGCCGCGATGGCCACTTGGCCGGCGGGTGTTTTCGTGCGCGCCGGAACGAGTGTCTTGAACACCGTCTCGATGCGTTTTCGCGACGGGTCGGCGGCACCCGCCTCCTCCGGCAGATAGGCGACGAGAGAACAGTTCTTCAGCTTGAGATATCGTCTCGCCACCGCCATCACCTGGCGTGCGGTCACGCGGTGGAGTGCTTTCCGATGCTTTTCCGCCAGACGGTAATCCCCGAGCACCTCGTAGTAACCGAGTGTGGACGCTTGTCCCTCGACAGTCTCGAGGTCGCTGTAGACGGACTTCTCGACCTGGCGTCTCGCCTTGACGAGCTCGCCCTCACTCACGGGCTCGCCGGCGAACCTCATCACCTCCGCGAAGACGGCGTCCCGCGCCTTCTCCCACTTGTCCGCGGGCATCGAGGCGGCCACCATGAGGTACCCCGGCCATTTTTCCACGAGAAGATCCGTGGACGCCGTCGTCACCAACCGTTTCTCTTCGCGGACGCGCTGGTAGAGGCGCGAGCTTTTGCCGGAGCCGAGGAGCGTACTGAGCACCTCGAGCGCGGGATAGTCGCGGTCGAGAATATTCGGGACGTGAAAGCCGAACCGCAGATAGGCGTGGTCGATCGTCCCGCGGTGCGCCGCGAACCGAAACGCTTTTTGCGGCGGTTCGACGGGGGATTCGGCGAGAACGACGGGCGCGCTGGGCCATCCGCCGTAGACGCCTTCGATCTCGCCGACCGCCCGGGCCTTCTCGACATCACCGACCACGACGAGAATCGCGTTCTCGGGGCGGTAATACCTCCGGTAGAAATCGACGAGCATGTTCCTCGTGAACGCGGAGACGATGGGCTCGTATCCTGCGATGGGCCGCCGGTAGTTATGAGCGGTGAAGCCGAGCTCCATCGCGCGGTAGTACGTGAACGAGTCGGGGGTATCGTCGTACATCCGCGCTTCTTCGATGACGACGAGCCTTTCCTTGTCGAATTCGCCCGGATCGAAGACAGAGTTCATCATCGCGTCCGCCTGGATCTCGAGCCCCAGCAGGAAGGAACGCGATGGCAGCACCACATAGTACGACGTGTACGAATAGCTCGTCCCCGCGTTGAGATTCCCTCCAGCGGACTTCACCAGATCGGGAATTTCACCGACGCCGTGCCTCTCCGTTCCTTTGAAGACCATGTGCTCCTGGAAATGGGCGAGACCCGACTCGTCGTCCGCCTCGTGGCCCGATCCCGTGCGGAACCATACGTTGATGGCCACGACGGGATTGGAATGATCTTCTTTGAGAATGACGGTGAGTCCGTTGGGAAGGACCGTTCTGGTGATGGCGTTGGGGGAGGAACTACGTTTCATGCGCATACCGCCGGGGCCGATGATCTTTTCTCTGACGGGCACTGGGATCGTGTCAGCGGGCGCGTTCGCCGTTCGGAAGTGAAGATTGTAGGGATCGATCGCGGAGCGGACAAGAACAAAAAGAGGGAGCGAAGGCGGCGCGGTCCGATGTCGCTCTCAAGTTTGCGGGCCCACCGCAGACCGCCTCGTCTCGTCAGGATCGGGGTCCTCCCAGCCCTTCTCCCACGCACTCCCTCGAATGAGGCGAGAGATGAGAAGCACACATGATGCTCGTCAAGCCACCCGTCAACCCATCACGACCCGCACCCGTCCGCCTCCCACCTCTTCGCATTCTCAAGCTGATGTCATCGCCAGCGCCGATATGCATGGGCAAGAGCGGTGCCATACCCGCAAGTTGGCGCGTTTGCGGGGCACGCAGCATCTTGTTGCAACGGTTCGCGTTAGAAGGACGACGCCGCGATTCTTCGCGCGCGGCGGCTGGCCGCGAAGGGGAAATCTGTAAACGCCGTGCACACGATGCGCGAGGGCAAACGATACCAGAGATGCAGAAATCGAATGCGGGGAATGAATTGGGAGAGCGTTCGGGTGGAAACGATGTCTACAGCCGTCACCGGCCGTTCGAAGGGTCGTGCCCGTTCGAGCCGCCGTTCTGACGAGGATGGAACCCGTCTCTTTCCACCAGATCGACGAAACACTCGACGGCGCGGGCGTCGAACTGCGTGCCGGCCTTGGTGATCATGGTGTTGAGAGCGATGTCTTTGGAGAGCGCCTCCCGGTACGGGCGGTCCGTCGTCATTGCGTCGTAGCTGTCCGCGACCGCGATGATCCGCGCGCCCAGCGGGATATCCTCCCCCTTGAGCCCGTCGGGGTATCCGCCTCCGTCGAAGCGTTCGTGGTGATGCTTGATGAGCGGCACCGTTCCTGAGAGAAACTCCATATTCTCGATGATGGAGGCGCCGATGGCGGGGTGGCTTTTCAGAATCTCCCATTCCTCGTCATCGAGGTCGCCCGGTTTCGTAAGAACGTTCTCGAAGATGACAAGCTTGCCGATATCGTGCAGCACCGCGGCAAACGTGAGATCGCGCAGTTCGTTCTTCCCGAGCTGCATCTTCGCCCCCAACGCCGCCGCGTAATCGGCGACACGTTCGGTGTGCCCCCTCGTGTAGGCGTCTTTCGCTTCGACGATCGACATCAACGCTTTCACCGTCGAGAGATACGTGTTCTCCAGCTGCTGGAAGAGCCTCGCGTGCTCCATCGCGGTCCCCGTGGAATTGCAGAGCGACGCGAGGAGATCGAGCTCGAACGGTTTGCAATCCCTGCCGTTGAGCTTCGGACCCGTGAAAACCAATCCGCGCAGCGTCTGACGGACCATGATCGCTGTCACGTACTCGAAGACGGCGAGGCGGATGTCGGGCAGACGCGCGGCCCAAAGGGGATCCCCGTTTCTCGCGATTTTCCGCGGCTTCGAGGATTCCCTCGCCCACCGGACGAAATCTCCGTGCGCAGGGATCTTGAGATCCGCGATCCGTTTCCTGTCGAATCCCTTGAGCTCGTAAAGGGCCAGGTAATCGTCATCTTCCTTCTTGAGCTCGAAAAACGCCATGCTGGCCACCTGGAGTTCCCCGACGAGCGACAGCGCGAGACTGTTGATCAGACTCTCGATATCGAGCCGGCTGTTGAGTTCCTGGCTGACCGCGAAGAGCGTCTTCATGGAGAGGATTTGTTTCTTCAGTTCTCTGTTGACGAGATGCGCGTTCTTTTCCTGTCTCCCAACGCGGTTCTCGAGTTCGGTGTTGTTCTCCTCCAGCGATTTCGTCCTCTGACAGCGGCCCAGCACGCGATCGATCTTGGCGTTGAGTTCTCTCAAGGAAAAAGGTTTGACGAGAAAATCCTCCGCACCCCCGTCGAGGACGTCGGCCCGCGTGTCCAGATCGGACCTGGCCGAAAGGATCAGAATCGGAACGGACTCGCCTCCCGGCCTGGACCTGATCTCCCTGAGTACGTCCCGCCCGTCCATGTCCGGGAGCATGAGGTCGAGCACGATGATATCGGGCACCCCTTCGTCGCACGACAAGAGCGCCCCGCGGCCGTCCGACGCCACCGACACCTCGTGCCCCTTCCTGGCGAGACTCTTTCCGAGGATCTCGCACACGTGCGCGTCGTCATCCACGATGAGTATGCTTCCCGACATCTCGATTCCTCAGCTCTTGATGAGTTCGATACCGCGATGGCTCGTTTTCTTCCCGGTTCGTATCTCCTCTTCGACGATCTGAACGAAGGCGGTCACGATTTCGGGATCGTATCTCAGGCCCCAGTTCTCCGCGAGCGTGTTGAGGGCCTCTTCCCGCGAGAGCGCAGGCCGGTGGGGACGGTCGTGGAGCATCGCCGCGTAGCTCTCGACGACCGAGAGAATCCTCGCCCCGAGCGGGATCTGCGGCCCCGTCAATCCCTCCGGATACCCTTCGCCGTTGTACCTCTCGTGATGGAAGAGAACGACGTCGCATGCATGGCTGGAAAATCCCATCTTTTCCAGCATCCGCGCCCCTTCCACGGAGTGCTGTTTGATCACATCCCACTCCTCCTGAACGAGCTCCCGCGGGCTTCTTGCGACGAGACCTGTGTTCAACATCCCGATGTCTCTCAGAACGGTGCCGTACAGGAGATCGCGCGTGTGTTCCTCCGGATAGTGCATCTTGAGCGCGACCGCGTAGGTCAGATCCATCACGAGTTCCGTCGTGCCGCGCGATACTGTGTTGCTCTCGATCATCGAGATGAGCGACTGGACCAGTCCCAGCGTGCGCTCGTTCTGTTTCTCGAAACGGCGGCTGTTCTCGTACGCGATGGCCACTTGATCGAACATCATGCTCAGAAATTCCCACGAGTCCGCACCCAGCGCGCGGCGGATCGGCCTCCCGAGAAGCACGATCCCGCGAAGCTTTTCGTGCACGATGAACGGAGCGGCAAACGGCAGATCCCATTTCTGAACGCGGGTCTTCGCATCGTCGGCGATGGGAGCATCGGCGAGGGGAAATATCTCCGACGACTGGAGCCAGGCATCCATGTCGACTTCGTCGCAGAGGATGTCGAGCGACCTCGGGTCGGCCGTTTCGAACCCTTTCCAGCAGATGGCCGCGAATTCGGTTTCGCCGAGTTCGAGGAAGGCGGCGCTCTCGACGCCGACCTGCGCGATGATCGTCAGCAAGAACGCGTCGAGAAGACGCGACTTGTCCTCGATACGGTTGAAATCCCGGGTGAGAGAGAAAAGCGCTTTGTAGCGGACGAGCTTCCGCTTGAGATCGTTGACCTCGTCCGACGGCACGGGTCCCGGAGTCGGCTTGGACAACGGCTTGTCGCGCGGAGCCGGGCTCGGAACCGAGCGTGCCGGAGACGGCGACCGCTCGGGCTTGCCAAGAAGACCGTCCACTTCGGCCAGCACGTCATCGGCGTACCCCACACCCGTGCTCGCCGGCGCGTGTGCGGGACTCGCGCCGGACGGAGATCCCGCCGGCGATGCGCTTGCCGCGCGCGCCGCGCCGCCCCGCGGTTCCTGCACCCCGAGCTTCCGTGCAGCGCTCGTGCGGGGCGAGACGGGTGCGTCCGATGGCGACGAGCGTTCTTTCTGAAAATCGACGAGCGCCTCGCTGACGTCCGCGGCGAAGCGGACCGCGGCGTCTTCTTTTCCCTGAAGGAAGCTCTGAACGGCTCGGGACGCTCCGGCGATGCAGATCTGGACCGCTGCGTTTCCGCAGGCTTCGCGTATGATCTTGGCGCAGCCGCCGCCGAGCGAACCGAGATCGGAGAAATCGAGTACGAGCTTTCGGATCTTTCTCGAGGAGCACTCGTCAAAGAATTTCGCGAGAACCTTGTTCTCGTGAAATCCCAGAGTGCCGCTGATCTTGAAGATGGTGACGTCGGGATTCGGAGAGTCGATCTTCTGTACGACCGTCTTGGCCATCGATGCTCCCGACGCGAACGACGCAGGCAAAAAGGAACGGGCGGGGCGGAAAAGGTCAATCAGAGCCGATGAGCACCGGATGCTTTAGTCGACGACTTCTTGGGTCAGCCAACGATCCAGCACGCTCTTGAGAAACCTCCACTCGCTCCCCACCTTCTTCGCCGGGATCTTGC
>CAZYCB010000125.1:0-1739 GCA_964645735.1 uncultured bacterium
AGCCGAGCAATATCTCGAGAGTCGTGCAGTTGCTCAACAAGACGAATCAGATGAACCTGAAGACCCGTCGGATGACGGCGGACGCGTTTCGAGAATGGTGCGACGGGGCAAATCGCTTCTTCCGTGCGTTCCGGGTTTCCGACAGGTTCGGCGATTCCGGATTGACGGCCCTGCTCAGTTTGGAGCGCTCCGACGCGGAAGCGGAAGTCATCGACTTCGTTGTCAGTTGCCGGGTGTTCAAACGCGGAGTCGAGGAAACCATGGTCGCCAAAGCGGTCGAGCAGTGTCGTCGGTGGGGTGTCGAGAGGCTTGTGGCCAACTACGTTCCCACGGCCAAAAACACGCCATGCCTGGCGTTCTGGGAAACATCCGGTTTCGAGCCGCAAGGCGACGGAAATGCCTTCGTCTTCGATACCGCCCAACCTTATGTGCTGCCGCCCCACGTTGCGATCACAGAAATGGAGCCGGATAATCCCGGGGACTCGTGAGCTATGTCGAGAGGTGACGTGTTGAAACTGGACTGTTTCGGGGACGACGCGCGGCTGCGGCACGTCGGCGTGGCCGTGCGTTCCATCGAGGCAGCCGCCCCTGGGGCGGAGAAGCATTTCGATGCGTTGCAGAACGTTCGTGTCGCTTTCGTCGAGCTCAACGGGGTGCTCGTTGAATTGGTGGAGCCCGTGGACGAGCGCTCGCCGGTAGTCGGATATCTCAAACGGGACAAGATGAGTCTCTACCACCTCTGCTTCGAGGTGTCGGATTTGGAGAGCGCTGTCAAGCGGGCGAAGCAAAACGGCTTCCACGAGCTGGGCAAGCCGAAGCCCGCCGCTGCCTTCGGAGGACGGCGAATCGCCTGGGTGTTCAATCCCCTCCTGGGGTTGTTCGAGCTTCTGGAAAGACAATTACCACCGCAAACGGCGTGATACGCCTCGCTCGAGCGCGATGCTGGACATCATTTTCACAACAGACTACGAGTTACACGGAAACGGGGACGGTTCCCCGTATTCGTTGATGGTCGAGCCGACGCGGCGCATGATGCGCAGTTTCGAACGCCACGGGGCCAAGCTGACCATCATGGCCGACGTCGCGGAAATCGGCCGGTTCAAGGACTACGCCGCGGTGCACGGGGAGGACCGGTTCCACGCGGGGATGATCGAGGATCAGTTGCGCGAGGCCGTGGCGTGTGGGCACGACGTGCAGCTGCACGTTCATCCTGCGTACCTCGGAGCGGTTTTCGAAAACGGCCGTTGGAGGCAGAACTGGGCACAGTGCGACATCGCACGGCTGGGGTACGAACGGCTGGCCCGGATCATCGGCGACGGCAAGTCTTACCTGGAAGGCCTGCTGCGACCGGTCGCCCCCGACTATTCCTGCGTCGCCTTCCGTGCAGCTTACTTTTCGATGCAGCCTTCGTCGGACATCGTTCGAGCCCTTCAAGACCAGGGGATCCGTATCGACACGTCGGTGTTCAAGTACGGCGCGAGGTCCGGAGTGGTGCGCTTCGATTACGCGAAAGCGTTCAGCCGTCTGGTGCCGTGGCCCGTTGCTCGAGAGGACGTGTGCCTGCCCGATCCGCGGGGTGAACTGTGGGAGGTCCCGATATACAGCGAAAACCGCAGGCTTTGGCATTTTCTCTCGCTGGCTCGACTTTACCGTGTTTGGCACACGAGGACACACCCGCTGACCGGGGGCCCCGGCGAAGCAGGGGACGGCGGCGGCGTTCGGGGGAAGACCGCCGAGGG
>CAZYCB010000126.1:0-10760 GCA_964645735.1 uncultured bacterium
TCGCGATCGTGCGCACGCACCCGCGGTCGGAGCTGTTCCTGAAGAAACCCGTCGAAGAACTCGAATCGGGCGAAAGCCCGACCGACGCGGTGAACGGCCTAGGCGTAAGCCTCGTTCCCGGTGTGGAGTTCGACGTGTCGAGGAGCGTCGCGATCGACTTGTCCGCGTACATCAATTTCTATCTGACGGAAAAGTACAATCTCGCCCCGATCGATCACGAGGATACGGGCACGGGAACCGAGTGGGGCATGCTCGTCGGCGCGACGTGGCGGCCGATTTCCTTCGTGCCGGGAGCTGAGACGAAGGACGCTCTGCAAGCGAACCCGGATAAAGACGGCTGGGGTGTCACGCGGAGCTGGGGGTGGGCCACGGCTGAAGTTCTCGCCATCAACTTCGGGGCCTCCATGTTCAACGAGTACGTTCGCCAGGCGAACTTCAATCAGATCAGTCCGCGCAGCTTCTGGCACAACGTCGAGGAAGGATTCAAGTACGACGACAATCAGTTCAAGACGAACCAGATGATCCATCCGTTCAACGGGAGCACCTACTTTAACTCGGGCCGCGCGAACGGTCTGGGGTACTGGTCATCGAGTTTGTGCTCGATTTTCGGCGCCTTCGTCTGGGAGGCGGCGGGCGAGACCCACCCGATATCGTACAACGACATGATCTCCACGGGCATCGGCGGAATGGCATTCGGCGAGGCGACGTACAGGATGTCGTCGAGAATCCTCGACAACACGGCCAGCGGAAACGGCAGGGTGTGGCGCGAGATCGGCGCATTTCTTGTGGACCCGGTCCGCGGCTTCAATCGATTCCTCTCGGGTCAGGCCGAGCACGTTGGCGCAAACCCGTCGGATCCGTACGACAAGTGGCCGCCCCACCACAATGACTTCCTCGCCGTCGGCGCGCGCGTAACGGGCAAGGGAGAATCCATCACGGACAGCACGCAGACGCAGGCTATCCTGGAGCTTTACATGGACTCCGGGAACCCGTGGGACAACGCCCGGAGACGGCCGTTCGACCACTTCGACGTCGGGCTTCAGTTCAACGGCAACGACAAAGTCCCCGTGGGGCGCTTTCAGATCCGGGGCGACCTCTTTTCGAAGCCGCTCGGCGATGCGAGCGAACCGAAGCACGCGATCGCGTTCGTGCAGTACTTCGACTATGTCAACAACAACGCCTACGAGTTCGGCGGACAGAGCTTCGGCGGAGCGCTCTACTCGCGCTTCCAACCCTCGAAGTCGTGGGGGATCCAAACACGCCTCGACCTCTCCACCACGATCCTCGGCGCGGTGAACTCCGAGTACGCGTATATCGTGGAGACCGAAGAGCAGGAGCGCCTGCGCGAGTACGACTATGGTCCGGGCGCGGGATTCTCGATCGAAGCGTCGGGCTTTTACAAGGCTCGCCGGCTTCTCCAGCTTGCGTACCGCTTGCAGTGGATCAACGTGAAAAACGGCTCGGTCTATGTCCCCGAGGACGAATCGTCTGGCGACGCTAACCCGACGGGCTCCGACGCCGAGCACTTCGTCCACTCCGTGTATGCCAGGCTCAACATACCGGTTCGCAGCCGCATGAGCATCGGCATGGACTTCGCGGTGTTTCTGCGCGAGAGCTATTTCTCGCGGGAGGACTTCGTGGACACGAACCAGCGTGTTCCACAGGCGAGGCTCTACTTGGCCTGGGGTATGGGTCAGTAAAGCGCGGCCGCCGCGGCGCTCCGAAACCGTTCCGCAGGGCCGCGGCCCTCTTTCCAGCGCAGCTAGTGCAGGGCGCTTCCCAGAAGATAGGGCCAGATGAGCAGCCCCAGGACCGCCTTCCAGAAGGTCAAATCGAGGAAACCGATGGTGAACAACCAGCCGATGAACCAGATGGGGCCGATGATCACACCGGCATCCGATCTCTTGCACTCGCGCTTGCTGTTATCGTCCGTCACACGTGACCTCCTTGCCTTCGTACCCAGAACGTCAAGAACGTAAGAACGGCAGGCCTAGCGGCCGCCGCTGTCCACCCCCGAGAGCCGATACGGTCTCTCCAAATGACTCTCCTCCATGAGCCTGTCGTTCCGGAGGAGCTCCAGCGTTTTCCCGTCCGCGGCAACCCGGCCTTCGCGAAGAACGATCGTTCGTTCGCACAAGTCGAGAACCATGTCGAGATCGTGCGTCGCGATGATCTTCGTGTGCGAGAACGTCTTGAGAAGATCGATCAAGTTCCTCCTGGAGAGAGGGTCGAGGTTCGAGCTCGGTTCGTCGATCACCAGAATGTCGGGACTCATGGAGAGCACCGTCGCGATCGCCGCGGACCTCTTCTGTCCCTCGGACAAACGATACGGCGGTTTGTCCTTGAGATGCAAGAGGCCGACTTGCGAGAGCACGTCCGTGACGCGTTTCTCGACTTCGTCGGGGGGGAGTCCAAGATTGAGAGGTCCGAACGCCACGTCTTCGTACACCGTCGGCATGAAGAGCTGGTCGTCGGGGTCCTGGAACACCATTCCCACGCTTCGCCGTATCGCGGGAAGCGTCTCCCGCGTGACGGGAAAATCGCCGACACGGACTTTCCCTTTCGTCGGAACGAGACATCCGTTGAGATGCAGAAGCAGCGTCGACTTCCCCGCGCCGTTCGCGCCGATAAGAGCGACGGACTCGCCGTGCGTGATCCGGAACGAAACGCCGCGAAGCGCGGCCGTCCCGACGGGATACGCGTACACCAGGTGTTCCGTCTCGACGATATGGTGGCTCATGGCAGCACTCTCATCAAGGCGTTCCCGGCCAGTGTCGACAGGTTGAAGAAGCGCATGGCGATGAAAAACCCCGACCATCCCACGACGAACGCCACGTCGCTCGATCGGATCGCATACCCGCGCGCGACACGGACCTCGCCGGAAAACCCTCTCGACAGCATCGCCAGGTGAACGCGGTGGGCCCTGTCCATCGTTCTCAGCAGAAGGAGTCCGCCGAGCGAGCTCCACACCTTCAGACCGAAGCCCCTTTTCGAGAACGACCGGAGCGAACGCGCTCGCGCCATGCGCGAGGCCTCATCGACGAGCACGAAGAGGTATCTGTGGACGAGAAGGAGCGGTACGACGAACACGTTCGGGACCCCCATGCGTTCCAGTCCGGCGCACATCGCGTGGAACCCCGTCGTCGCAACGAGAATCATGGCGACCCACACCGTGAGAACGCACCGGAGCAGTATCGAGAGAAACGACACCCACCCGCCGGAAATGCCCAACGGCCCGAGCGTCATCACAATCTCTCGATCGAAGAGAGGATTGAATATCCCGATCAACGCGACAAACGGGATCGCGACCCCGATTCGCTTCATGAGGTAGCCCGTGGGGAGATTCCCCGCGCCCATCATGACCATCGGGTAGAGAAAGAACGGCACGATCCCCGAAAGGTCGTACCGGCCGAACGACATCACCGTCGCGAGAAAAACCGCGGTCGTCAGCAGTTTCGCGCGAGGGTCCAAGCGGTGGACGCCGGTCTGCTGACGCGAGAGCGTCTCGAGAAGAGACAGATCGAAAAACGCCGATTCGAGTTTTGCCATGGGTGGGCCGCCGGTCCTGCGGTCGTTTGTGTGAACGAGCTATGATCGGGATCTCGCGCCTTTTCTTCTCAGGCCGAAGCCGATACCCGCCGCGACGAGGAAAATCGCCGATCCGCCCACCAATCCGGATAACGTTGTGGCCGGATCGACAGCAGGCCATGCGTCGCTCTCTTTCGCCGGCGAGGTTTCCGACTCTCTCGGACCGTAATCGGGCAGTACGGCCGTCTTCTCCTGAAGGGCTTCAGCGGAGGAATACACGCGGTCTGCCGGTGCTTTCAGTTCCTGCTTTCCCGCCGTGCGAAGCATCGCCCACTCGAGTCCGTCAGGGCGCGTCGAGGCAAACCACGAGAACACGCCTGCCGTGACGATGGCCGCCGCGGCGAGGACCGTCAACACGGACTTCATCGAAAAGCGCCCCGGCGAAGGAGCGGGTGCCGCACGCCGGAGCAGTTCGGGCCGGGCCTGCCAGACGAACATGAGAACGCCCGCTGTGGCGAGCCCTTCGACGACGCCAATCGCCAGATGGATCGGCTGCATCAGGAACACGAACCGCGTGAAGGGTAGGTCCGAGATTCCCGACAACGTCGTTTCGAGCACGACGCCGAACGCTCCGAGCTGGAGCGCGGCGATCGAGGAAGCGATCGCGCCGAAAGCGATTCGCCCCTTGGTGGGCGAGCGGCCGGCGATCGTTTTGTAGATCAACGGATATGCGACAAAAGACGAGAAGAAACCCAGGTTGAAGATGTTGCATCCGAGCGCGAGCAGCCCGCCGTCGGCGAAGATCACTGCCTGCAGGATCAGCACGCACGCCATGGTCAAGAATCCCGCGTAGGGTCCCAGGAGAACCGCAAGCAGCATCCCGCCCGCGAGATGTCCGCTCGACCCCGTGGCGGGTATGGCGAAGTTGATCATCTGGACCGCAAGGACGAACGCTCCCATGACCCCCATCAAGGGAGCCGTGTAATCGTCGGTTGCATTGCGCGCCTTCTTCGCGCTCGCTCCGATGAGTGTCGCGCTCGCGACCCACATCGCGCCCCCGACAACGGGTGACACCAGTGCGTCCGCCATGTGCACGGCCGAATCCTCCTCTGAAAACCGTGTGAACATTGTAACATTCGTAACATCGGACGCCAAGGACTTTCTCGGGTCGGCCGGTCTCCCGGGCGGCGGGCGTGCGTACTGGCGGTCAGCGGATCAAGCCGCTTTGCCGATGCGGCGATCCTGGGCGTTCTTGTAGAGCAGGACAACTCCAGCGATCGGTCCCAGGAACAAACCAAAGAAAAACCATACCCACGCATTCCGGTTCGTCATCTGCGCCCAGTAAGCGCAGAAGACACCGAAGAGAAAGGTTACGAATCCGACGTCCGCGTATTTGCTTCCCACGGTCAATTTGTCCTCCTCTCGTTCTGAACCTCAACGGCGACGTGGCCGAGACGTCAACTCGATCTGGCGGAGATTGTACACCCTTTCCTCGAAGACATTCACGATGGACTTCATTTTTGTTTGGCCTCGACCGGCAGGTCCTCGCGCCGGGACCATTCCTCGAACGAACCGTCGTAGAGATGGACTTTGTATCCGAGCATCTTCGCCGCGACGTAAACGGGCGTTGCGGTCCTTCCCGAACCGCAGTACGCCACGATCTCGTCACCCGGTTTGACGCCCGCTTTTTCGAACTTCGCCGCGAGAGAATCCGCCGGCAGGTAACGGTTGGCGGTATCGAGCAGCGTCGTGTAGGGAAGGTTCACCGCTCCTGGTATGTGACCCGCGCGAAACACGCCGGCCATGCTGCCGCCCGCTCCGTCGTACGCCTGCGCCGGCCGGCCGTCCACGAGGGCCGTCCCGGGTTTTCCCATGTGCGCCGCGACGTATCCCACGTCGACGAAAACGCCGTCCTCGATCTTCGGCGTGAACTTCGCCGCTCGGCGAGCGGGGATCTCCTTCGTGACCGGTCTGCCTTCGGCCTTCCACGCCTCGAAGCCGCCGTCGAGAATGTGCGTCCGATCGCCGAGGCCGAGATAATCCAGCGTGACGTACACCCGCGCCGCGGCCGTCGGGTCGGCCAGAGAATGGCAGACGACGATGCGGCTGTCGTTGGCGACGCCCAACCCCTCGAGCAGCGTGTCGAGCTCCGCCGCCGCAGGCAGCTCGAAGCTCTGGTCGGGGTTGGATTTCGCCATCCATCCCAGCCACAGGAACCTCGCGCCGGGGATGTGCTCGCGCGTGTAGTCCGCGCGCACGCCGGCGACGTGAAGAACGACGAGGGACGGATCCTGCAAATGCTCGGCGAGCCACGCCGGCGTGACGCTCACTTGCGCGAGAGCGCTCGTCGAAAATCCCAGGCACACGATGCACATTAGAACCAGCCGCATTCGATGCATCTCCAACCTCCGTGACACGAGTTTATTGCAATCGATGCGCGTCAGGACGCTCCCGACACGCGGGCGGAATCGGTTCGCGGTCTCGCCCGAAACACCGGGCTCGATGCGGCGACCGCCAACGCCGCCATCGTTGTGAACACGAAAAACACCGTCAGCGAAGAACTGTAATTCGAAAAGCCGATTTCGGACAGCATGCCGATGGACGCATGGAGAAAAACGGCGACGAGCAAGCTCCCCTTGGCGTTCAGGAAGATCCAGGTGAAAAGGATCGTCATGGGAAGAGTCCACACGAGCCGCGCCACGAAGGCCCCCGGCCCCTTGACCAAGAATCCCGCATAGAGATCGACGGGAAGGTGCCACAGGGCCCATACGACGGCGAGGACGAACGAGGCGGCGAGTGCGCCGTTTCGTCTGAGGAGAACGGGCAGCAAGAATCCCCGCCAGCCGATTTCCTCGCCCAGGGGTCCCCCCAAGAGAAAAGTGTGCAGAAACGAGACGAGAACGATCCAGACGAACCCCGGCGCACCGCCGCGAAGAGCGGAGATTTCCAGGCCGCCGCCCCGCGCGCCGACGGCGAGCCAGGCGAGGACGAAGAGAGCGGGAAAGAACACGATGGAGAGAAACACCCAGCGGCCGGCGGGTTTCTCCTGCGGCTCGCCGGTTCCTGGGCCGAGGAGTTTGCGGTTGAAGGGAGAAAGAAACAGGATTACAACGGCGCCGACAATCACCGTCACGATGGACGGGAGAGCTCCGAACTCGGCAACGCCCGCCGGGGAGCGCGAAGCGATGAGAACGCCCGGTGCCACCAGCGGAATAACGAGAACCGGGAGCATCCGCACGGCGTTCCGCCGCAGTTCGCGCCGGAGCCATCCGGACACGAGAAGCGCCGCGAGCGACGGACCGAAGACGCCTGCCTGGGCGAAGAGCCAGCGAAAGTCGTACGCCCCCGTGCCTGCTCTCGAAAGGACGCCGGAGGCGAACCAGATCGCCCACGACCACACGAACACGACGACGAGAAAGAACCAGAGGTGCCGGCCGGAATATCCGTCGTTCGCCGCGCGCGTGTCTTCCATGAGTCACCTCACAACAGCAGAGCCGCCAGAGTGAAATAGAACACCAGCGTGAAAACATCCGTGAACGCGAGCGTCACCGGTCCCGCGGAGATTTTCGGATCGAGTTTGAGCGCGTGCAGCGCGGCCGGAATCGTGAGGCCGAAGAAACACGCCGCGCACAAGGAGAGCACGATACTCGCGCCGATGGACACCGCTTCCAGAATCGCGCCGCGCCACAGCCAAACGATCAGGCAAACCACCGCTCCGCAGGCGGTTCCCAGGAGCGCCGCGGTCGCCATCTCGCGACGGAGCGCGCGGAAGTACCAGCGAAACGTCGGCCGCATGTTGCGGAGCGTCTGTATCGTGACCGTGATCGATTGGACGCTCACGCTCTCGCCGAGCCCCAGTATGAGCGTCAGGAAGAACGCGAGCACGAGGCTCTTGGCGAGAGTCATTTCGTACGCGCTCACGAGCACCGCGCAGATCGTGCCGCTCCCGATCGTGGCCATGAGCCACGGGAACCGGAAGCGGAACGCCCGAACCGGCGAAGCGTCGCGCACCAGCGATGCGCGCACGCCGATGGACTCGAAGGCCTCGTCCCTTTCCTCGCGCTCCGCGATGTCGAACACTTCCTCGGTGAATACGCTCACGTCCACGACGCCGACGACCCTCTGTTCCTCATCCACGACGGGGAAAGCGAGGAACTTGTGCATGACGAAGAATTCCAGCGCCACGAGGAGCGTCGCTGTGCGAGGGATCGTGACGACGCGGCGGATCATGATGTCCGAGAGCCGCTTTTCCAGAGGAGCCGTCAGCAGGCGGCGCGTGGGGACGACGCCGACGAGTTTCCCGTGGGAATCCACGACGTAGAAGTAGACGATCTTCTCGCCGACACCGTGTTCGCGGATCGCCTCGAGGGCGCCGTGCACCGTCACGTCATCGGAGAGCGTGGCAAAGTCCGTGCGGGCATGCGCCAGCACGGGATCGTCGAGATGTTCGTCTTGATTCGCCATGGGTGAACAGCGTACTCAGCCGATCTGAACGGCGAGCATGGAGACCGAGCTGCCGTCGACGTTCCGTCGGGTCAGCCCGCGGCCACGGCCAGCGTGATTGCCAGGACGATGCGCATTCGCGTGTTCTCCCTTTTTCTGAGTGCCGGCCGCACCGCCAGCGCTCGATCGACGCGAGCTTACCCGCTTGCGCCCGCGAACCAGTTCACCTTGCGCGTAATGTACATGATTATCGCCAGCACGACAAACAGCGCGATACTGCCGATCAACAGGCCGTAATCCTCGAGCTGCAAGAGCACGAAGAAGAACGCATAGAGCACGGCGAGCAGTCCGCCCACGAAGACGGCGAGACGCCTCTTCGACAGAACGGCGCCGCAGTACGCCGTGACGAGGAGCCACGCTCCGAGGGACGACACCAGATACGACCCGTCGAAACCGATATGCTCGGACAGGGAGAGCAGGAGGAGATAGAACAAAACGAGAGCGAATCCTATGAGCGAGTACTGAATCGGATGCAGAAGCTGCTTGGCGAGCACCTCTGACAGGAACAACGCCCAGAACGTGAGCGCGATGATCATCATCGCGTATTTCGCCGTCCGCAGCGTTTTGGCGTAATGGTCGACGGGCAAAAGAAAGCTCACACCGAAGTTGCAGCAGGTGGGTTTGTATTGATTGTTGATCCAGAACTGCGGAAAGCTGCGGTTCAGCTCGAGGACCGTCCAATCCGCCGAGAACCCCTCGGGGCCGACGGTCCTCTCGTCCGGCAGGAAATTGCCGACGAAACTGGGGGAAGGCCACGTCGAGCGCATGGAGACGTCGGTGCGCGTACCGATGGGTGCGAAGTTGAGCGAGGAGCTGCCGTTGAGATTCAGTGCAAACTCGAAGGAGTACGTTCGAATCGACGGGTCCACCGTAGGCGTGAAGGTTACTCCACAGCTCACGAGATCGTCGGACAAAACGCCGGCGTGGGCGCCGCACGTCACCGAATTCCACTTCAGAGCGACCTCGTCCTCGATGCCGCGGGGGTCGGAAAGCCCGAGCGTAAGATAGGCGTCTTCCCAGAGCGGCGTGACGTTTTTCCACGTCTCGTCGGGAATCTTCGTCAGATCGAAAACCCCTCGAGCCGTCATTTTGGAGGTATAGAGGATGACCTCGTAGATCCCTCTGTATCTCACTTCAGGTTCGAGGACGCCCACGGACTTGAGCGAATCGGGGAGGATGTGGAGCTTGTCGATCGCGACGGATTCCCGCCCCTTCTCGTCCGTCACGGTCTTCTTCAGCGGGACGGTCAAGATGGGCCCGACAATGGTCTGTGAGCTGGCCCATTTGTCGGTCACTTCCGCAATCGCCGATTCGCGTCTTTGGGCGCGTTCCGATATGAGCTCTCTCACCATGGCGATCGGAATGAGAAGGAGCAGGGCGAGGACCACAATGACCAGCATCCGCAAGCCGATGGATTTTCTCAAGCTTTCTTCGTTCATTCGGAAGCGCCCCCTTTTTCCGTAGTTGAACCGCGAAACGCATCAAATGTTCCGGTGTTTGATGAATGTCTCGTTCGCGTACTCCTCGAAAGCGATCTCCAGCTCCTCCTGTGTGTTCATCACGATGGGGCCGTACCAGGCGACGGGCTCTTTGATGGGCTTACCCGATACGAGGAGAAAGCGGACCGGCTCGTCTTCCGTGGTGACGACGATCTGTTCGCCGTCCCCGAAAAGCACGAGATGCTCGTTCGTCACAAAAGGATCTCTGTGCATGTCGAAGTAGTTCTCGCCTTCGACCTCGTAAGCGAAGGGGTTCTTCTGCTGGCAAAACCACGCCTTGCCCCCGATGACGTACGCGAAAACCGTGTGGCCTGGCTTGGTCGGATGAACGAACTCCGTCTTGGAAGGAACGGTTACGTCGAGATACCCGGGATCGGTCACGATGTCCCGCACGGGGCCCCGCGTCCCCTCGACCTCGCCGCAGATGATCCTCACCGTGACGCCGTTGGCGAGAGTGATCTCCGGTATCTGATCGCTCTTCACGTCGCGGTACCGAGGGTCCATCATCTTGTGGGAGGCCGGCAGATTGGTCCACAGCTGGAATCCTCCCATGTGACCCGCCTTGTCGCCCATGGGCATTTCTTGATGGATGATCCCGTTACCCGCGGTCATCCACTGCACGTCGCCGGGATGGATCACGCCTTTGTTTCCCATGCTGTCGCCATGCTCGACGCTTCCGTGAACCATGTACGTGATCGTCTCGATGCCGCGGTGGGGGTGCCAGGGAAAGCCCTTGATGTAGAAGCGCGGATCGTTCGAGCGAAAATCATCGAGAAGGAGAAACGGATCGAACGTCGGCACGTCGCTGTAGCCGAACACTCTTTTCAAGTGGACGCCGGCACCCTCGATCGTGGGCCTGTTCTTGATCACTTTCCGGATTGTTCTGTTCTTCTCCATCGTGGTCCCTTTCGTCTTGACGCCCGTCGTGCGGACGCGCGTCATCCGGACGCACGGTCTCCGAAACCACACCGTCCAGGGCCGCGCGGGCCGTCACTGATTGTACCGCTCCTTGTACGTCTTGCGAAGCTCTTCGGCCTCTTCGGGCGAGAGGCCCTTGAGCCACGTGTGCTCCTCGGCGGCGAGCATCGCCTCGATCTTCTTCTCGTACTTGTCCCGAAGGTCGGGGCTTTTCTTCGCCGCGGTCTCGACGACGGCGGGGAGGAATTCGGTGTAGAAGTGTTTGCCCACCTCGTACATCCCGTGCCAGTGCGTGTAGTCCGGGCCCATCAT
>CAZYCB010000127.1:0-5338 GCA_964645735.1 uncultured bacterium
GCAACTTACGCATGACAACCCCCTTTTTGAAATACCTCGAACCTACAAGCGGCTGCACCCCTAACCGCTACTTGCGAAGCGGAGTGAGTGTAACATGCCGCGTCCGTAGAGTCAATTTCTAACGACATACGTGGCGGCGGCGTTGAAACATAAAGACCGCCCGCGCTGCACGCGGGCGGTGAAATTTGGGCGCGACGATGTTAACTGATTAGCTAACAAAAAGAATTGGTGGAGGCGGCGGGAATCGAACCCGCGTCCGAAGATAGATCAATGCAAGTTTCTACGTGCGTAGTCCGCGGATTTGGTCCCGCCCTCCGTGCTCCCCGCAAACAGGATCAGCGGAGGACCCGCCCCTTAATTTCACCTTTCGCGCCGAGACACTCGCGAATGGCTATTCTCCAGTGTATGACGCCCTGCTGCAGCCCCTGGAGACCCATGCTGCAGAGGACGAGCCGCTTCTAGTTAAGCAGCCAGTGCGACTGGTTGGTCGACACTTCTTGTTTTGCCACAGTTTTTACGAGCTCGTGACAATCTCGGCACGCAACTTACACCCCACTATCCCCGTCGAGCCCAAATCGCCCCCACGTTTTCGAGGAGTGTTTTGCAGATGGAATATTAGCAATTTTCCGGCCGGACGGCAACGAAATCCGGCGGTTCTTCCGCGCCGAGCCATGTGGTATCCTCCCAGCAACATCGGGTTTGCACTAGCGCGACAAGGAGTTTACCCATGAAAGTCACTGCGGATCTGGGCATCATCCCCCTTGGAGTCGGCGTTTCCCTCTCGAAATACGTCGCCGCCTGCGAAAACGTCCTCACCGACGCCGGTCTCACGACGAGGCTCCACGCCTACGGCACTAATATAGAGGGCGAGTGGGACGCTGTGTTCGCCGCGATCAAACGCTGCCACGAAGTGCTCCACGAAATGGGCGTTCCCCGCGTGACGGCCGTCGTCAAGATGGGCACGCGGATAGACAAAGACCAGACGCTGGATGGCAAAGTGAAAAGCGTAGAGTCGAAACTGCGCTAAGAGGACGCCCCCCGGAAATCAGAAATCGCCACCTCACAACCAAGAGACCGCCCACATGCGTGAGCGGTCTCTTTGGATGGGTGACCGACGGTACCGAAACGCGGTCTACTCCCCGTACAACGCCTTGATCCTTCCCCAGCTCGACGGCTCGGCGGGAACGGTGCAGTTCCCGTAGATCGCGAGCGTGATGTCCTCGGCAATCCCCCAAGCGCCCCACACGACCGTCCCTGAGGGGCAATTGTAGTAGTCGAGGAACGACGGATACCCGGCCGGCAGCGGCGCAAAGTCCGTGGTCCCTTCGATGGCTCCGTTCAACAGAACGTAATCGAAGCAGTACCCGGGCCCGACGGGCGGATCGAAATGACCGTTGAACCGAATATCGGAGTCAACGGACACCTGTTGCCAGTTCCAGTAGAGGTGCGTCGACACCACGTTGAACACATCTATCGTGGCCGTGAAGTCGATTCCGCTGGCACCTTCTCCCCAGGGTCCCATCTTCGAGAGCCACAGTGTGCCGCCCGTGTAGTTCGTGCTGAACTGCATGAACCCGTTTCCGTTTGCATCGCGTGTATCCAAGAGCAGCGCCACGGAAACGACCGACGGGCAGTATACGGCCCACTGCACACCCTGATATTTGTCCCACGCGTGAATCGTGTTGTGGACGATGCCTTCCTGATGCGGCGCATCCACCCACGATTCACTGAAGAGACCTTCCGTGATCTGGCCGTACTGGCTCTTGTAAACTCCCGGTGTCGGCCCTTGAACGGCCAAGGCCGGGCCCACCATGAACGCCAAAACCGCTAGCCATAACATAACACGCATCGCAACGCCTCCTTTGAATGAGTTCACCTTCTCGCCGCCAGCTCGAAAGCCGGAGCCCTCTCGGCGAGAACGCCAGAACAAGCCGCAAAGCGGCCTTAGCGGAGGACGTAACCGTTCAGTTGCTGCTAGAAATAAGGAGAACGCGCTGACATGCGCGGCGAGTGACGTTCCCCCCGGACCGTGTTGCTGCGTAGTCCGACTCCACTTAGTGTTAATTATACCATAAATCCTCGCGAAACGCCAGACCCGATCCATCTGGATGGCGTTGTCGACCGCGACCGCCAGCGACGTCCGCCACTTTGACTGTTGAAACATTCGAAAAAAGCCCCGCCCATCGTCGATGGGCGGGGCTTCTCACAGGACGAAAGATCTGGTGCGCCGCCAGGGACTCGAACCCCGAACCTCCTGATTAAGAGTCAGCTGCTCTACCTGTTGAGCTAGCGGCGCACCGTGACCTTGGTGAAACCCGACGGCGGCACTAGAACGGAAGGTCCTCGTCTTCCCCTGCCGCGGCCGGCGTTTCCTGCGTTGCCTGTTCGTCCGCCGGGAACTCCTGCGGCGAAACATCCGCAGCATCTCCGGCGCGGCCGAGCATCACCATGTTGGTGGCGACGATCTCGGTCGTGGAACGCTTGTTTCCTTCCTTGTCTTCCCAGTCGCGCGTTTGAATACGGCCCTCGATGTAGACCTGCTTCCCCTTCTTGAGGTACTCGTTGCAGATCTCCGCGAGACGAGCCCACGCGACGATCCTGTGCCATTCGGTGCGTGTCTGCTTCTCACCGCTCTTATCGGTGAAACGCTCGGTCGTCGCGATATTGAAATTGGCGACGGCCGTTCCGCTGGGCGTGTACCGGATCTGTGGATCTCCGCCGAGATTCCCGACCAGAATGACCTTGTTTACCCCACTCATCACAAACCTCCCAGTGAAAAAGAAACCAGAAACAAATGTGCGGGGAACCTTTCCCGCACGCCTTCTTATAGCGTATATGAAGCCGCGGGTCAAGCCCAAGTTGGAAGGCTTCAGGGGGCGGGGCGTCCCGGGACCTCACCGAGGCCGTTGCAGGCCTCCCGCCGCCGCGACGGCCTGCGGGCTTTTTCGACGTGGCCGGCCCCACACCGCAGGCTCTAATCCCGTATGGCCGATTTCCATAATATGTGATAACATCACGCATCTTTTCTTTTCCACACACACGGACTCCCGGTGACGCGGGCAGCACCCGCCGATCACCGCAGGTTTTTCTACTATTATAAGGAGGACACATGCGCTCGCTCCGGTTCGGTTCTGCCTCATCTCGACTCATGCTCGGTGTTGTCCTCGCCGCCGCGCTGGCACTGCCAGCCTTGTCGGCGGCGCAGACAAAGCTTCTCAGATTCCCGGATATCCATAGCGACAAGGTCGTCTTCTGTCACGCCGGCGATCTGTGGTTCGCGAGCGCCGATGGCGGCATCGCCACGCGCTTGACGAGCCACCCGGGACAGGAGCTTTTCCCGAAGTTCTCGCCCGACGGCAAGTGGATCGCCTTCACCGGTCAATACGACGGCGACGAGCAGGTCTACGTGATTCCGGTCGAGGGCGGCGTTCCGGTACAGCTCACGTTCTACCCGGCGAAGGGCCCTCTCCCGCCGCGCTGGGGATACGACAACCAGGTCTACGGATGGACGAAGGACGGCAAGTCCGTTCTCTTCCGTTCGATGCGATACGGCTGGGACCTGACGGACACGCGCCTCTACACGGTGCCGATGACGGGCGGACTCCCCGAGCCGCTCCCGATGCCCGTCTCCGGGGCGGGGGAATTCTCGCCCGACGGCAAGAAGATGATCTACTCCCCTCTCATCCGCGACTTCCGCACATGGAAACGGTACCAGGGCGGGTGGGCGCAGGACCTCTACATCTTCGATCTCGCGACGTACGAGATCGCGCAGGTGACGGACAATCCCCGCACCGACCGCGACCCGATGTGGATCGGCGGCAAGATTTATTTCGTATCGGACCGCGATGGGAAACTGAACCTCTACGCGTACGACGTGGCAGCTAAGAAAACAGAGCAGCTCACGGAGGAGAAGACGTACGACGTCCGTTGGCCGAGCTCGGATGCCGCCGGCCGTATCGTGTACGAGCTCGACGGCGAGCTCCAAATCTACGACACGGCGACTGGGAACGTGAGGAAGCTCTCGATCACGGTGCCCGACGACGGCGTGGCCATGCGGCCGTCGCGCGTTTCCGCCGAGAAGAACATCGAACAGGCGGGCTTGAGCCCGAAAGGCGAGCGTGCCGTGTTCTCCGCGAGGGGCGACATTTTCACGGCGCCGATCGAGAAAGGGGCGACGCGAAACCTCACGAATTCGTCGAATGCACACGACAAGTGGCCCGCGTGGTCACCCGACGGCAAGAAAATCGCGTTCATCTCGGATAAGAGCGGCGAGGAAGAGATCTATCTCGCCAACCAGGACGGAAAGGGCGAGATCGAGCAGCTCACGTCGAACGGCCGCGAGATGAGGTACGCGCCCAAGTGGTCACCGGACGGCAAGCAGATCGCGTTCGCCGACAAGAACGGCAGGATATGGGTCCTCGACGTGAAGACGAAGAAGATGATCGAGATCGCCAATGAAAAGAGGGAAACCTCTCTCGATTATACGTGGTCACCGGACAGCAGGTACATTGCAGTGAGCCTGAGCAACGAGAACGGCTTCAGCTCGCTTTATATATACAGCGCTGCGGATAACGCGCTCCATCAGGTCACGGGGACGTACTTCCACGCGACGGAACCCGTGTGGGACCCCGCGGGAAACTACCTCTTCTATCTCAGCGACCACGAGTTCGCGCCTCGTATCGGCGCGATCGAGTGGAACTATCAGGTCGATCGCGAAACGTACATCTACGCCCTGGCGCTTCGGAAAGACGTCAAAAACCCGTTCTCGTATGAGAGCGACGAGGTGAAGCCGGAGGAAGAGAAGAAAGAGGGCAAAGACAAGGCGAAGGGCAAGGAAGAAGAAAAGAAAGAAGAGAAGAAACCAGAGCCGATCAAGATCGACTTCGAGGGACTTGCCGAGCGCGTGGCCAGGGTGCCGGTCGATGCCGCGAACTACGGCGGGCTCGAGGCCATCGAGGACCATCTGCTTTACATCGTGCGGGGCGGCTTTTACTACGGACGCGAGAGCGACGTGAAGCCCATCATCAAGATATTCTCGATGAAGGACAGAGAGGAAAGCGCTTTCGCCGAAGACGCCGGCAGATACGCGGTGTCGCAGGACGGCAAGAAAGTGCTCGTCCACTCGGGTCACGCGTACAAGCTCCTCGACGCGAAGCCCAAACCCGGTGACGCGAAGACCGTGTCGACATCGGGTCTCATGGTGGATCGCATCCCCGCCCAGGAGTGGGCCCAGATTTTCGACGAGGTGTGGCGCCGCTTTCGCGACTTCTTCTACGCCGAGAACATGCACGGATACGATTGGGCAAAGATCGGCGACCAGTACCGGCCGCTTCTCAAG
>CAZYCB010000128.1:0-3568 GCA_964645735.1 uncultured bacterium
AGGTCCAGTGGGGCCAGCGGGAGAACTGCTCTGATGGGTGGAAAGTCGATGACTACCGCGTCCAGTTCTCGTTCAAGTACAACTTCTCGTACACGCTAGGAGGGAGTTAAATGAAAGCGTTCAACCGCAGATTCATGGGGACGGCATGGCTTTGCGCCGTCGCCACGGTCGTGTTGTTCGCGCTCGTCACGGTGATCACACCGTCGTGGGCGCAGAAGCCGGCCGATATCGACGCCGCGCTCAAAGCGGCCTACGCGAAGTACAAGGACATTAAGGATGTCGCGGTTGCCGACTACATTCCGGCGCTCGCCAAGGTCTATCCGAAAATCTTTGGGATCGCGATCGTCACCGTCGATGGCAAGGTGTACACCGTTGGCGACATCCAGTCGGAGGTCTCGATCCAGTCGATCTCCAAGGTCTTCACCATGGCCAAAGTCATGGATGAGATGGGAACGAAAGCGATCGAGGACAACATGGGCGTCGACGCCACCGGCCAGGTGTTTAACTCGATCGTCGCGGTCGAGCAGTACAAGGGCGCCGAGATGAACGCGATGGTCAACCCCGGCGCCATTACGGCGACGGGCATGGTCCAGGGGGCGACCCGTGACGAGATCTGGAATAAGATCCTGGCCTGGTACAGCGAGTTCGCCGGCAGGACGCTTACGGTCAACCAGGAAGTGTTCAAGTCCGAGTCGGACACGAACCAGCGCAACCAGGCGATCGCGATGTTGATGTACGCCTATGGGCACATCAAGGCGAATCCCCTCCAGGCGTGCGACATCTACACCGAACAGTGCTCGGTGAACGTGAACGCCAAGGACCTCGCCATGATGGCAGCGACGCTCGCGAACGGCGGAAAGAACCCCGTCACCGGCAAGCAAGTGATGAAGGCCGAGAACGTGGCGGAAGTCCTCGCCGTGATGGCCACGGCGGGACTCTATGACGATTCCGGCAAGTGGCTCTACACGACCGGGCTTCCCGCAAAAAGCGGTGTCGGCGGGGGCATCCTCGCCGTCTCGCCCGGCAAGTTCGGGATTGCGGCGATCTCGCCACCCGTTGACAAGGCGGGCAACAGCGTCCGTGCGCAGAAAGCGATAGCGGATGTTTCGGCCGCGCTCGGAGGCAACCCGTACGAATCGAAGCCGCGCTAGTCGTGGTTCGAGTCTGTGTCTGATTCCACGCCCCACTTCCCGCCGTCGCACCGGCGACTCCGGACTCCCTGGCGAGTGGGGCGTGGATCGTTAACGGTCTCGTTCGAGCAAGGCGAGTTTCCAAGGAGAAGGACGGGACGTTGTGAATTTAGCCACACTTGTTGCCCGCTCGGAAACGTACGACTGGTTCCTGCGGGAGTAGCGGGATAGGACAAGAGGTTGTTTTACGCGCACTCTGAAACGTGATTCACACCTAGGAGGTCAAACGATGATCAAACGTTGTTTTCTGTTGATCGCGCTGGTGGCCATGTCCTCGACCGCGGCGCACGCTCAGTTGACAGGTCCTACGTCTCGGGCGCGGCTCTGGGACATCAGCGTTCAGACCCGTTATGTGGGCGAGCAGACCCGCGACGGAGAGGGCGCGTCCAGCGCCTCAGTCGAGTCCGATCTGGGTTGGGGCATAGGGTTCGACTACAACCTGAACGAGCGATTCGACGTGGGCCTTTTCTTCAACTGGCGCTCGGCCAACTACACGGCGACCGTTGTCCCGGAACTCACCTCGGACGAGTCCGAGATCTACTCGAGTTGGCTCGAAACCAGCACGATAGCTGTCTCCGCGGATTGGAACGTTCTGCCCAAGCGTATCACCCCGTACGTGACCGGCGCGTTGGGATGGACGCTGATCGACACCAACATCCCCGCGGATATCTACGGTGGCTGCTATTATGATCCATGGTACGGGTACGTCTGCATGACAGACGTTGCCACTTACGGGACAGACGTGTTCTCGTACTCCATCGGAGCCGGGATGCGGTTCGAGGTGTCCGAGGCTTTTTTCATCCGTGTCGGCTATGACTACAACGGCGTCGATCTCGAGGGTGCGGACGGACTCAATATCTTCCGCCTCGACATGGGTATCACGATGCGCTAGGCGTGGCGCCGGACGGGATTTCAAAGAGGTCATCGTTTGTCGCTGAAGATCCTTCAATGGGGGCTCGCGGTTGCGCTCGCTGCATCTCCGGTTTCCGCGCAGGAGCTCGAGCCGCGAGCCCTGATCAATGCCCCCGTCGGGACGAACTTCCTCATCGTCACAGTCGGATACCTGCACGGAAATTTGCTGCTCGAACCCTCGCTCCCGCTCGAAGACGGGAAGGCGAAAATCGGATCGTTCGGTCTCGGATACGTGCGGGCCATCGATTTCTTCGGAATGGCCGGCAAGGTCGGGTTCGCCATACCAGCCGCCACGGGTTCGTGGGAGGCGACCCTCGCCGGAGCTGACACAAGCACCTCTCGCACGGGCCTCGGGGACCCTGTGGTCAAGCTCTCGGTGAACTTCGTCGGTTCGCCGGCGCTCGCCCTGAGCGAATTCCGTTCCTACAAGCAGCGCACGGTCGTCGGAGCATCGATCGCGGTGGTCGCGCCGCTGGGGCAGTATTTTCCGGACCGGCTCGTGAACCTCGGTGCGAACCGCTGGTCTTTCGCGCCGCGCCTGGGAGCGTCGCAGGTCGCCGGGCGCTGGCTCCTCGAGGGTTACGCGAGCGCCATTTTCTACACGGCCAACGACGAGTTCTATGGAGGACAGACGCTCGAGCAGGAGCCTTTCTACGATGTTCAGGCCCACGCGATCTACACGATTCGCGGTGCGGATTTGTGGGTCGCCGGATCGATCGGTTATGGTTCGGGCGGCCGCTCCACGATCGATGGCGTTCCCAAGAGCCGGATCGAAAACGTCCGCCTGTCGGGCGTTCTCCGGCTGCCCCTGGCGCGGGGGCACGGGTTGAAGCTCGTGTACATCAACGGGCTCAAGACCGCCATGGGGACCGACTTCGATACCTTTCAAGTGGCCTACCAGTACATGTGGGGCGGGAAATAATGGTCTTCCCGGCAGCCGACGCGAACGGTTTTTCCGTCAGCGGGGTGATGACGGCGGGCGGGTCGCCGGGGTATACTCGCCGCAAGCACGGAGCGCATGTGCGATCCGGAAAAGGTTGTCACGCTGGACATGAACGATGTACACGACTCGACGCCCAAAGGACGTGAACCCATGCATGTCTCGATCGATATGAACGTCGCCTGGCGGCGGACCTTTGTCGCTGTGGCCTTCGTCATCGCGTGTCTTCTCGTCGGCTTTGCTGGAGTTGCAGCGGCCGAGGACGACCCGCCCGGATCGCACCGCGACTGGGGTGTCCGATTCGGCATTCGCGCCGGAGGAGCGGGGAGCGGTTACGGCGAGTTCCTGGAAAAGGCGACCGCGTGGGACATGGGTCTCTTCAAGCAGAAAGGCGTCTGGCGCTACGGCGTGGGGCTCACATTCGGCTCGCTCGCCATGAAATCTCCCTACGCACACGAACCCGAGTGGGCTCACTTCGAGACGTACGGATACGCCGAGAGGGTCTTTCGGAACGAGACGAACCTTC
>CAZYCB010000129.1:0-6804 GCA_964645735.1 uncultured bacterium
CGCAGGACGTCCTCCCCGGCACCAAGGGGAATATTGTTCCGGGCGACTCTCTCAAAGTCGTCGTCACGGATCCGGCTGGGCTCGCCGTTGACAACACCGGCGGCCTCGTTGGCAAGGCAGTGTACGTGTTCGTGAAGGTGACCGACCGCTTCGGTAACCCCGTCGCGGGGAAGAACGGTCTTGCGATTCAGTCGCCGGACTTCAAGCGGTACCCGGTCGACACGAACGTGTTCCTCCGCTGGCCGCTCGTGGCGGGTCTCGCTCCGGCCGGCTGGGATGCCTATCGCCTGGACCTCGCCCGTACGGGCGGCGGCTCCTCGGTGAAGGACACCTACTGCGCGGACCTCATGGACCTCGCGGCGGGTCCGGACGGTCCTCCGTACCACGCTCTCACCGAGAACGTGGCGGCGAACACGGGTATCTTCGCCCCCGGCGACGTTATCCGCTACTTCATCGGCGCCAAGAACGCGACGGGCGGCTGGAGCTACTACCACCGCACGTTTAACGGCCAGGGTGCTGGCCGCAGGGCGTCGATTATCGCCGAGGCGATGGCAAGTCCGATGGAGTGGTCAGTGCTTCCCGATGCGGGACGGAACCCAGGTGATTTGGGTGACATCCTTTTCGTCGACGACGCCGACGACCGAGGGGGTCCCGCGCAGCTCTACTTCGACATGGCGTTCCGGCACCTTGGCATCTCGGACGCCGTCGACCGTTTCGACGTTCTCGGGCCGTCTTCCGTGGTGGGCAACTCGCTTGCCGGCCGCGTGAAGAACATCGCCGCCCAGATGATCGGCGACCCGATCGAGATCTACCAGAAAGTCCTCTGGAACTCGACCGATCTGTCGAGAGGTCTCATGGGCGACGGCGGCACGCCGAACGGCGGATCGAGCCCGGAGAAGTCGGATGACTACGCTCTCGCGTACACGTTCCTCAACACCCATCCGGGGAACCCCGGCTGGGCGTTCTGGTGCGACGACGCCGTGCAAGACTGGAACGCGCTCGTTGGCCTGGGCGCCGTGAACGTGAAGAGCATTTTCATGAACCACACGCTCACGGCCGGGGATCAGAGGACCGTGAGCGGCGTCATGTCTCCGGTGGTATTCCCGGCGAGCCCGGTTCCGCCGGCAGGATCCCTGCAGCCGACCGAGTCCTTCTACGCGTACGGCGGCTGTGCGGTCATCAACGACTTCGACGTTCCCGGCAAGTCCGGGTTGTCGCAGATCTCTCACCGCTACGGGATCGCGACGACGGGCCAGACGGCTGCCCTTAGCCAGGCCACGCCGAACGGCGCTGCGTCGACGGCGCGGTTCTACCTCGCGGGCTTTGCGTACAACTTCATTCGGGACAACGACACCAACGGTGTGCCCGACTACGTGAACCATCTCCACGAGATTCTCGTGTGGTTCCAGAACGTGCTCGGCGCGCCGACGGGTATCGACCCGGTGGCGTTCGCGAACCGTCTGGACGACAACTACCCGAACCCCTTCAACCCGACGACGACGATCAAGTACAGCATAGCGGATCGTGGTCAGGTCAGTTTGAAGATCTACAACGCGGCGGGTCAGTTGGTACGCACATTGGTGAACGAGGAGCAGGCGCCCCAGGCGGGCGGCTTCTCGAAGGTCTGGAACGGACTGAACGATCGCGGACAGTCTGTGGCCAGCGGTGTGTACTTCTACCAGCTCACGGCGAAGAACTTCGAGCAGACGAAGAAGATGGTGGTTATCAAATAAGGCATCCATCGGGATTCGTCATTTGCCCATACAGCCGTTCTCCTTAGAGGAGGGCGGCTGTTTAGGTTGAATGAATGTCCTGGGCGGTTTACCATGGCCCGGTGTGGCCGGCCACGCACGTTACCCTGAATGAACTGTTTTCGTGGTGCCAGGCTACCCCTGGCTTTTTTTTGTGGATAGGCAGCGCTCCATGATCGGCCAGACGATATCTCATTACAAGATCCTCGAGAAACTCGGCGAAGGGGGCATGGGCATCGTCTACAAGGCCCAGGACCTCAAGCTCGATCGTTTCGTCGCCCTCAAGTTCTTGCACCAACAAGCAGCTACTGACACGGACGCCAAAAAGCGGTTTGTCATCGAAGCCAAATCCGCGTCTTCCCTCGATCACTCAAATATCTGCACGATCCATGAGATCGATGAAACGACGGACGGACGGCTCTTCATCGTGATGCCGTGTTATGAGGGGGACTCTCTTGGCGAGAAACTAAAAAAGGGGACGTTTGAGATCGGCGAGGCTGTCGACATCGTCCGCCAGGCTGCCGCGGGGCTGGCAAAGGCGCATGAGAAAGGCATCGTTCATCGCGACATCAAGCCGGGCAATATTCTGGTCACCAGAGATAACCAGGTCAAAATCGTGGACTTCGGCCTGGCAAAGTTGACCGGCCAATCGAAGGTCACAAGAACGGGCATGACCGTGGGCACGTTGAACTACATGTCACCCGAGCAGGTCAAGGGCGCCGCCGTCGACGCACGATCGGATGTGTTCTCCCTGGGTGTCGTGTTGTACGAACTGCTCGCCGGCCGCCCGCCGTTTTCGAACGAAACGGAAGCCGCCGTCTTATACAGCATCGTCAATCAAGAGGCCCCACCCCTATCCGAGTTCAGAGACGACATACCGGAGGAACTCGCACGGATCGTCGAAAAAGCGCTGGAGAAAGCTGTCGAGAGAAGATACCAGGACGCGGCGGAGTTCAGAGACGATCTCGAGAGTTTTCGTGTGGATTTCGCAATGGGCAAACCCATGCCCGCCGGGCGTATCAAGCGGCGCCGGCGCTCGAGAAAACCCGCCGGGCGAAGACCGCTCATCATCGTTCTTGCCGCCATCGGTTTGATCCTCGCCGCAGTCACGGCCACTATCCTGTGGCAAAAGCACTGGCTCGTTTCGAGCGAGGCGCTTGCCCTGGCCGTGGTTGATTTCCGTGATCTCGCAAGCCCGGATGATCCAACGGTGTCAGCCGGCATGACGGGGCTCGTGCATGTCGGGCTTGTTGAGAGCAGCCCGGTCCGTGTCATCAGTCCAGAGTATCTGTACGACCTTCGCCGGCGGCTCTTCGACACCGCGCGCGGACCCATAGAGGAAACCCAAGCCCTGGAAGTGGCGCGGAAGGCGGGTGCGACGTTGCTTCTCTCGGGTCAGATGGGAAAGTTGGGCGGGACGTCGTATGTTACGTGGCGGTTGGTCGATGTCTCGAGCGGTCGCAGTCTGGCCGCTCGTCGGGTCGAAGGGGATAACCAGGTGCTCATCGCCGATCAAGTCATCTCGGAAGTGCTCCCGCTACTCGCCAAAGAAAGTGGGGTCGAGGCGACCGCCGCGCCGCCGTCGGTCAGTGCGCTCACGACAACCTCGTCCGAAGCGTACTCGCATTTTGTAGCTGGAACCATGGCACGCGAGGAAGCTCGTTTCGATGACGCCGTTCGCGAGCTCCGGGCTGCCGTCCAGCTTGATTCTACGTTTGCGCTCGCCCTTTTCGAGCTCAGCCGAGTACAGGATCTTGATCTCGAACGAGAAACGGCCGGTGCCTATGCCAAACGCGCTTGGGAACTGAGAACGGGTCTGGGAATCAAAGATCGGATGCGGCTCGAAGCGTGGCGCGAGTCGGTGGACAACCACGATATCGATGCGATCAAAACCTACCGAGAGATGCTCACGCGGTGGCCGGACGACCGCGAGGTTTTGACCGATCTCTCGGATATTCTGTATTACAACTGGTACTACGTCGAGGCGGCGTCGATCGCGGGACGAGCGTTCACGCTTTACCCGGACCATCACCCCTTCGCCAACACATATGGTAACAGTCTTGCCTACACCGGGCGCTCGGTTGAGGCCCTCGACATCGCGCGGGCCTATGTGTCGAAACACCCCGACAATCCGAATGCCTGGGATGACCTGGGTCTGCGTTATCTGGAGGCGGGGCTGCCCGATAGTGCAGAGACGAGCTTTCGGCGGGCTCTCGAGATCGACGCGGACTTCTGGTGGTCACGGTTGGGTCTGGGGTACTGCTCGTATTGCCGGGGAGATGCTGCCACCGCAATCGAAACGTTCGAAAGAATCCTGGACTCGGGCACGGCGTCGCCGAGCGACCGAATATCGCTCATGACGGATGTGAGTTTCTGGCCAGGGCTTGCGCTGTTGTATGCGGAGACCGGACGTCTGAGAAAAGCGCTGGGGTTTTTTGACGAGGCGTGGGAGGATTTCGCGGGTCCGAAACCCGAACGAGAGTCGGCAGGACGCATTCAGCTGCTGCTCAGAATCGACGGTGGGGTGGAAGCGCTACGCCTCGCCCGAGAATTGTCAACCCGGGCGGTAGCCGCCTACGATCGCCTTTACGCCAAACATTTTGAGGCCCGGGCTCTCGTCGGTCTCGATTCACTCGATGCGGCCCGCTCTACGCTGGCGAAACTCCGCGCGATAGAAACAGAAACTGCAAGTTCGCAGCCGTACCTCGAACTCAGAGTTGCCGCCGATATCGCGCTTGCCGCAGGCGATGCCGATGGAGCTCTCGAGGCTCTCAACGAGATGCAGCGTGATGGACTCCCCCCCGGTGGTCTCAAAGACATCGAGCGCCGGGAGGATCTTGCACGAGCTCAAGAGATGGCGGGTCGGTTGAAAGAGGCGGTTGCCACACATAACGAACTCTTAAGAATCTACGGGAGTCATGCCCTTTCGCATTACGAGCTTGGCAAACTCCACGAGCAACTGAATCACACGGCCAAAGCGGCAGAGCACTACACGAGGTTTCTCGAAATGTGGTCGCTGACGGATGACGGCCTTCCTCAAGTGGCCGATGCCCGGAGACGATTAAACGCCGTAGCGAAATGATTCCTTTCGGGCACGCGAGCGACACACGGCGAAGTATCAGAAGCGTTCGGGATGTGTGGTCGGTCTGTCGCGTCTTTCGACTTCGGTATGGCGGACGAATGATCGCAACCCGATTCAGTGTAGCGGTCTTGTGCTGCTTCTGTACGCGAAGTGACGCTATCTGTCGAGTTGTCCTCTGAGGGTCGACTCGGGTTCGATTCCCGCCGCCTCCACCAACGCTCTTTACTAGCCGACCCGCTCACGTCTTTCGCGGTGGATCTTGTGTTTTCGGCTCCCATAACTGCGCCTGACACGCCGGCGACGGACTCGGGATCGGTTTTCATTGTTTGACCGACCCATTCGGCGAGGTGATGCAGCTGCTCAATCGGGATGCAAGCAAATGTGCTGGCGCTGCGAGCGGGGGTGCTATGGCGGACGACTGTCATGGCTTCCTTGATGCTCGCGCCGCACTCCATCACAAGCGTCCAAAAAGTGTTTCGCAGCGCGTGGAACTCGATCTTGTCATTTGTTCTTGGTCCACCAATCCTCAAGGACGAGGCCCGACCCTTGTGTGTTCAAGTGGTGCGTTTGGAGGCTTCACTGCTCGTGTTCTCGACCTCCATTGGTCCGGGAATGAGGTTGAGATCGGCGGTCTTTCGAAACGACCCGGCGCCATGGCCCAGAAACGCCTTGACCGACCGGCTCACCGGGTTTACATTACCGGCATGCGTATCGCGGGACTCTGTCTCTTTGCGACCATCGCCGTGACTCTCATCATGGGCATGGCCGCCGCGTGTTGTGCCGAAGAAGACGGCTGCTCCGGGTTCTGCGTGTGCGTCTGCTGCGGTCATAGCGGTTTATACATCGATCCATCGACCGCTGCGGAGCCGGCGCTCGACAGCACTCCGGTACAGACGGCGCTTTCCCCAATTCCTATTTCTCTCCACGCATCTCCGGATTTCCCTCCTCCTGAAGCATGACCTATTCACCGGTGTGACCCACAGGGCGACCCGTTGTTTCTCGATCGCCGTTGCCGTTGCGCGAGGTCCGGCGCGATTGGCGATTCGCATTGCACCCCTTTTCATCGAGTGAAATATGAAGTCTTTGAGCTTCTCTGTAGCCATATCTATAGCCGCAGCCCTTTTCTTCTTGGCCGCGTCAGCCTCTGACGCTGGATCCGACACGGGGGAGTTGACCCTGGATGACGCACTCCGCGCCGCTTTCGCGGCCAACGCGCACCTGCTGTCGGCTCGTCAGGCCGTCGAAGGCGCCACGGGCCGCGCCGAGCAGGCTCGGGCGTGGCCCAACCCCGAGGTCTCGTTCAGCGCGGAGGACATCCCGCGAGACGGGGGGATTTCCGACGGGACGAACCTCTTCGGAGTCTCCCAGACGGTTCCTTTTCCGTTCAAAAAAACCTTCGCAGGAAGGGCGGGCCGCGCGGACGTCGAGGCGACGCGCACGGACTACGACTTCGTCGCCATCTCGCTCGAGCGCGACGTGAAGATCGCGTTCTATAGGGCCCTTGCCGCCGAGCAGAGCCTCGCCATTTCGGGCGAAGTGGCCGTGGCCGCTGGCGATCTTGCGGACGCCGCTCGAAGACGCGTCGAATCGGGCGTCGCCCCGCTCCAGGAAGAGCTCCGAGCCGAAATCGAGCTCGAGCGCGCGCGGTCCGATGTCGTCGCCCGAGAACGCGAACGAGAAATCGCCCGCGAAGATCTTTTCGTTCTGATGGGAGAGGTCCCTCGAGAGATCACACTCGTCGGCGACCTTCCGGCGGACACGACGTTCGTCGGATCCACACCCCCGAGCGTCGTTGCTGAGGACCCCCACCCGGTCCTTGCCGGCGCCGAAGCGCGGCGCGAGCGGGCGGAGCACGAGCTCAAAAGGGCGAAGCTCGAACCCCTCCCGGATCTCGGTCTCCGTTTCGCCGCGGGGCGCGACGGGGGTGGCAACGACGTCATGGAAATGGAAGCCGCAATCTCGATTCCCTTG
>CAZYCB010000130.1:0-1704 GCA_964645735.1 uncultured bacterium
TCTTCGGAAGGGATGATATCCTGACGCCGCTACAGGGGGCTCGTGCACCGTTTTCTGACAGTGAGGCCAATCCATGTCTTCTTTTTTGGTTCTTCGGGGATTTCAGTGGCAGGGTAGCCGTGGCCTGAGGTCGAGCTTTCCGCAGAAGAACAAGATTCGCGTTCGGTAGTTCCGGAATGAGCGGAAGCCTCGGGCCTCATACTTGAGTGCTTGGATGACGCTGTTGAAGCCTTCACTCGTCGCATTCGTGATTCGATAGAGGAAGTAGCTCAGGAGATTCGGCAGGTGACGCTTGAGCATCTTGGCGACCTTGATCACAGGCCGGAGACGGCACCTGGCTCCCCATGCGTACCACCGTTTGAAGAACTGTTCGGCACTCGTCGAATACACATGACGCCAGAACCAGCGGAACTCCTCCTTGATTGCCCAGGCTCGGGCGGTCTTCAGGCCGTTCTGCCGGATGGCCGTGAACCGGCGTCGCTGTGCTGGCGAGAGATTGGCGTTGTTGAAGAGCCAGAGCTGCCGTGTTCCCTTGAGCCGATCATCGTCTTCGGATTGAAGGGCCTTGTTCTCGGCTCGCCGCACCTGATCGACGGCTTCTCCGAGGTGCTTGGCGACATGGAACTTGTCGAACGCGATCTTCTGCCGGGCTCCAGGTACATGATCCAACGTGCTCTGGATGTAAGGCTGATGCATGTCCATGGCCACCGACTCGATGCTATTAAGCTGTTGTTCATCAAGACCTTCGTAGAACTCGTCCAACGTCGCCCGGCCCCGGCCGTCTGCGACGTGCAGTACGTTCCCGCTGCCCTGGTCCTGGACCACGGTCACGTACTCGTGACGTCGCTTGAACGACGTCTCATCGACTCCCCGGGCGGTCGGGTACGCCGCCTCCCGGCGTTCCAAGCCACGCTTGACGGCTCGCTGCATGATGCCGTCCAGCTGGTCCCAGGTCAGCCCCATGTTGCGTGAGACGGCCGACAGTGACGTCACCTTCAACCAGTCGATCACGACAGCTTCGAACAGGGCGGTAAACCGTGAACCCGGTTCGCCCCAGGGAACCGCGACCTGGTGGACGCCGTGCTCGGGGCAGTTGCACCGTGGCACTTCGGCGGCAAGGATCGTGCGGTACTGACAGGTGTCCAGGTGGCGCCAGCGACGTTCTCGGCTGTCGTAGCCCGGCGATTCGGTGCCGCACTCCGGGCAACAGAGGGCGACTTGGCGGTCGTGCTGGACGTGGACAACCACCTCGCCTCCGGGGAGATCGAGGTCGATCGCTCGGACCATCCAGGGGTGCCGGATGCCAAGGATCTGGGCGTAGAGGTCTTTGTCTTGCATAGGGGACATTTTAGGCCAGATCTGCTACGCTACCCACACGAAATCCAGAAGCGCCCTTGAGTGTCGCCCGCCCCCGCGGTCCAGTATCACCTCGCCAAAGTCATCTTCTGCACCCGCACGATCCCGTCGTCCGTGAGTAGGCGCACCAGGTAGACTCCGGTCGGTGCAGCATCACCCCGCGTATTGCGCCCGTCCCACTCGACCTGATGGCGCCCAGCCTCAAGCGAGCCACTCCAAAGCGATCGGACCAGCCATCCACGTAGGTCGTAGACAGCCACCGATACCTTACTGGAACGCGGCAGGTCGTATAACACTGTCGTGCGCGGGTTGAAGGGATTGGGGGATAACTTCATGAGGCCCCGGCCG
>CAZYCB010000131.1:0-2477 GCA_964645735.1 uncultured bacterium
GACCTGATGTTTTTCTGGCGCGGGTCAAAAAACGGCTGGATGGGGCACGTGGGAATTATTGAGGAAGTGTCCGGAAAGTTCATCCATACCATTGAGGGCAACCGTGGCAAATTTCCGGCGAAGGTCAACCGGCAGTACTACCCGGCGAATGTCGAATCCATTCCGACGTTGCTCGGGTTCGGGAGGGTCAAGTGACCGTCTCATGTTTGCGCTCATTCCAGGCCACGGTAAACGCGGGAGAGCCGGCGTCGATATCGCCGATCGCCGTCGTCTGGGGAGGCACGCGCAAGCCCTGA
This sequence comes from uncultured bacterium, assembly GCA_964645735.1. GTDB lineage: Bacteria > Krumholzibacteriota > Krumholzibacteriia > WVZY01 > WVZY01 > CAZYCB01. The sequence goes on from CAZYCB010000131.1 coordinate 297, forward strand.
GCGGCGTACATCACCACGTAGATGAGAACGGCGAGGACGTAGTTCGAGAAGGGACCGGCAAAAACGACCGCGCTTCGAACGAGCGGCCGCTTGTTGACGAAGTAGCGCTTGGGATCGATGTCCGCATCGTCCGTCTCGTCGGCGTCCCCTCCCCGGGGAGCTTCCTTTCCCTCCCCGCTCTCGGTTTCGCCGGCGAACTTCACGTACCCTCCGAACGGCAGAGCGGAAATCGCGTATACCGTCTCCCCCAGGCGTTTCTTGAGGAGCTTCCGGCCGAATCCGATGGAGAACACCTTGACGAATATCCCGAGCTTCTTGGCCACGATGAAATGACCGAACTCGTGAACGACGATGACGATGCTCAGGATGAACACTCCGGCCAGAATCGTGATCAGCATGTTGCTCTTTCTTTGTTAATGCGAGGCCCCGCTCTAGAAACCGAATTGCTGTCTGATGAACTCCCGCGTCCGGCGGTCGGTGTCCAGTACGTCCTCGAACGACCCGATCTTGGAGCGCGGGATGCGCTCCAACGCCATCTCGATCACCTCGTAAATCGCAGAAAACCCGATTCTTCCTGCAAGAAAAGCGCCAACGGCGGCCTCGTTCGCCGAGTTGAGAACGGCCGGTTCGTTCCCGCCCGCCTTGGCCGCCCGCAGCGCCAGATCGAAGCAGGGGTACCTCTTCTCGTCGACGGTCCGGAGTGTGAGGCTCGGAAAATCGGTGATCCGGCTCTCGGCGACGCTCGTCTCGATGCGCTCGGGGTACGCGAGCGCGTAAAGAATCGGGAGCCTCATGTCGGGTATCCCCATCTGCGCAAGGATCGAGTTGTCCTTGAACTCGACGAGACAGTGGATGATCGACTGCGGATGCATGACAACTTTGATCCTGTCGAAGGGAAGCCCGAACAGCCAGTGGGCTTCGATCACCTCGAATCCCTTGTTGAGGAGGGTCGCCGAATCCACGGTGATCTTCTCTCCCATCCGCCACGTAGGATGGGCGAGTACATCGCCGATCTTCGCGTCGGCGATTTCCTCGATCGGGCGGTCCCTGAGCGCCCCCCCCGACGCCGTCAGGAACACTTGCTTGACGTCGTCGATTTTCGACGCGGCGAGACACTGGCTCAATGCCACGTGTTCGCTGTCGATCGGGATGACCGCCGCCCCGTGAACCCTCGAGGCTTCGACGACCAGCTCCCCTCCCGTCACCAGCGCCTCTTTGTTCGCCAGCGCAACGGGAATCCCCGCGCGAAGCGCGCTGAGCGTCGGCCCGAGTCCGACGAATCCTACCAGACAGTTCACGAGAAGGTCTGGTGACGTGAGCTCGATCAGCCTCGCGAACGGATCTCCGTTCGGCCCGACGGCACGCTCAGCGAGTTCCGGAGATGCCGCCGCGAAGCGGCGGTGAGCATCGGGGTCATGGACGAGGAAACGGGCGCTCGCGTACGCGGCGCACTGTTCCCCGAGGAGACGGGCGTTCGAGCGCGACGAAAGCCCCACCACTTCGAAACGGTCGGAGTGGCGTCCTACGACGTCGAGGACGTTTCGTCCCACGGAACCCGTCGAGCCCAAAACGAGTAGACGTTTTTTCATGAACCGCGGCGTGCCTGCCTCATTGGAACACAACGAACTTGATGAAATAGTATATCAGGGGCGACGTGAAGAGCAGACTGTCGAAACGATCGAGAACCCCCCCGTGCCCCGGAATCATCTCGGAGGTGTCTTTGATCTCGGCGTCGCGCTTGATCAGCGATTCGAAAAGATCCCCGAACTGCCCCACGACCCCGGCGAGTACGCCCAGCACGAGAGCGTGCCAGACCTCGAGGTACGGCGCGAACGTCTCTTTCGCGATGAGGGCCCCTCCCACGGCGCAGACGAGTCCTCCCGCCGAGCCCTCCCTCGTCTTCTTCACGGAGATCCGCGGGATGAGCGGCCTGCGCCCCACGAGCGAACCGACGAAATACGCGCCGGTGTCTCCCGCCCACGTGACGACGAAGGCGAGAAAAACGAACGACGCTCCGTATCCGTAGTCGAGGTTTATCCTCAGCGGATGCTCGCGGAGCATGATGAGGTGCGAGCCCAGGAAACCGATGTAGATCACCCCGAGGATCGTCGTGGCGATGTGAGCGGTCGCCATCTTGGTTTCCTTCCGCGTGATCTCGACCGCCATCAGTGCGATGAGCAC
>CAZYCB010000132.1:0-1556 GCA_964645735.1 uncultured bacterium
TTAGCGAGCTCATAGATTCGTACTTTCTTCATGCGTCTCACCTGCCTCATGGGTTGGGGCCGCTTGCGGCTGCCCTTCCTCTACCTGAACGAGTTCCACCTTTGCATCCAATAGCCGTTCTACGAGCCGGACGTTGACCCCGCCCTTACCCAGGGCGACGGGGAACGCTTCGGCCGTGGCGTGCACTACGAAAGTACCGTCCTCCGGCCTGCGTTCTGCATCCAGCACTTTGGCGGGGCTGAAGGCGTTGATTGCGTATTTTGCGGGATTCGGATCGTAGCGGATGACGTCGATGTGCTCGAACGCGATCTCGCGCGATACGGCCCGGATGCGTCCACCCATCGGCCCAATGACTGCGCCCACGGGATCGATCTTGGGGTCGCGGCTGAAAACGGCGACCTTTGCGCGCTGGCCCGGCTCGCGGACGATACGCTTCACCTCAACAAGTCCTGAACCGACCTCTGGAACCTCAAGTTCCACGAGACGCTGGATGAAGTCCGGATGCGACCGCGTCAAGACCACGCGCGGTCCTTGTGCTGACTTGTCAACCGACAGGATGAGCGCCTTGGCGACACCCTGAAAGCGCAGCCGCTCCCCGGGAATCTGCTGATCCTTCGGCATGATGCCTTCGCACCGGGCAAGGTTGATCAGCAACCCTTCCTTGTTCTGGCGCAAGACCTCGCCGTTGACCAGTGTGCCCACCTGCGAGTGAAAGCGCTCAAAGACCAGATCGTTTTCACGTTCCTTGATCCTGTCATCGATGAACTTGCGTGCCTTCACGATCACCGACAGGGGCAGCTGCTCAATCTTGACCTGGATGAGCACGTCGTCCCCGGTCTTCGCTTCCGGTTCCACCTTGCGGGCGTCCTTCAGCGTGATTTCGCTGTCGCTTTCCGTGACTTTGACGACAACCGTCTTGCGCGAGTAGAGCCGGACAAGCCCTGTCCCCGTGTCAGCCTTCACCAGGAAGTTGTCTTTCTGGTACTGCTGCTGGTACGCCGCCTCGAAGGCTTCCTTGATCGCTGTCACGATGTATTCCCTGGAGATTCCCCGTTCCTTCTCCAGCTCGTAAATGGCACTCTGAATCTCATCCCTCACACGCACCTCCCAGTATCTCGTCCCATAACGAGATCTTCGTCTCCTGCCGCGTATCGTACGCGCGGTCTACGCCGAGCACAGTCACGTGCAGACCGTCCCCGTCCGATGCCTCCAGAGTTCCGACGATCGGTTCTCTGGAATCCTTCGTGGTTACGCGCACGAGCCGGCCGGCGAAAAGCTCCAGTTCCCGCGCTGTCTTGAGAACGCGGTCCAGTCCGGGGCTTGTCACCTCGAACGCGGGCAAGTAGTCGTCTCCGTACAGCTCGATGAACGCATGGCTGATCGCCCGGCTGACGCTCTCAAGCTCATCGACCGAAATGTCTTTCCCTGGCATCATGAGCACGACGCTCACCATGCCTGGAGCGTTCTCGATGGCGACCAGCGTGGCGTCACTTTTCGCCACTTCGAGCTGCACTATGTCCGCGAATCTGGTATCCATACGTCTCTCCATGGGAAGC
>CAZYCB010000133.1:0-4867 GCA_964645735.1 uncultured bacterium
CGATCGCGCCGGCCACGGCGGCGGGGTCGTTCGGAGGGACGACGTAACCCGTCGCACCGTCCTCGACGACGTCGGGAAGCCCGCCGACGGAGGTGACGACGACGGGCTTGTCGAACCCGTACGCGACCTGGACGACGGCGCTCTGCGTCGCCGAGAGATAGGGAAGGACGACGAGGTCGCACGCCGCGAAGTACTTCTCTACCTCTTCGTTGGCGACGTACCTGTCGACCAGGCGGACACGGTGTTCGATGCCGAGGTTCTTCAGCTGGGCGAGATAGCGCTCGCGTCCCTCGTAGATCTCGCCAACGACGTAGAGCACGGCATCCATCCGGCGGAGCACCTGGGCGAACGCGTCGAAAAGAACGCCGACGCCTTTGTACGGCCGGACGAGCCCGAAGAAGAGAATCACGCGTCCGTCCGCGCCGAGTTCCTTTCTCGCCGCCGCCCTCGTGTATCTGGCGCGGTTGAAGAAATCGTAGCTGGGGAGCGGGTTCACGCCGACGTTCGCATCGGGGCGCAAGCCGAGCAGACGGCCTTGGTCCTCGCGCGATTGGACGAGAAACGAACCGATCCCGCCGAATCCGAGCTTCGTCAGCGCGCGATCGACGGGGGAGGATTCGTGAGGCAGCACGTTGTGGCACAGGTAGACGATTCTCGCCGTTTTTCCCCCGCGCATTCGCGTCACGAGGGATACGATCGCAGCGTAGGCGACGGCGAAAAACGGGTGCCACCACTGAAAGACGACTATGTCGGGGTTGAAACGGGCGATCCTCTTCGCCGTGCGCCAGAATGACGTCGGATCGAGTGAATCGATCGTCCGGACGGAGGGCACCGACAGGGGCTCCTTGCTTACGTCCATCTGAGTCTTGCCTGGGAAGAGAAAAGACGGATAGAGGCGTTTGAAGTTCACGACGAGAACGTCGTGGTCTTTCGCGAATTCGTTCGCCAGCAGCGAGGTGAAATGCGCTATGCCGCCCCGATACGGATACGCCGGCCCAACGAGACACGCCCTTCGTGTCATGTCCTCTGCGTGCTCCCCCCGGTGTCCTGGTCCGACGGCTCGGCGAGGCGCTCTCTCAATACGTAGTTGGGTTCCCGCCCGCTCCTCGCGGATATCATCTCGGCGAGGAGCCCGATCGAACCGATCTGGAGCGAGACGATGATCATCACGAAACCGGCGAGCATGATCGGTCTCACGCGAAGACCGGCCCCCCCGAGCCACTCGACGAGGAAGTACACCTGGGGCGCTATCCCGAGGAGGAAGAGCACGATCGCGATCCGGCCGAAGAAGTGAAGAGGGTTGAGTCCCCGGCGAGCCACGAACATCACCGTTATGAGATCGAAGAAACCGTTGAGAAGCCGGCGCGTTCCGTACTTGCTTTTTCCGTACTTTCGCTTGAAGTGCCTGACGCGGATCTCGTCTACCCTGTACCCCTCCCATCCGGCGAGAACGGGGATGAAGCGGTGAAGCTCGCCGTAGATGGCAAGCGATCGCGCGACCTCGCCTCGGTACGCCTTGAGACCGCAGTTGAAATCGTGCAGCCGGAGCCCGCTCACCACCGACGTGACGAAGTTGAAGATCCTCGACGGAAAGGTTTTCGTCCAGGGATCCTGGCGGCTGTGTTTCCAGCCCGAGACAAGGTCGACTCCCTCGTCGAGCCTCTTCAACAGGCTGGGGATCTCGGCGGGGTCGTCCTGCAGGTCGGCATCCATCGTCACCACCGCGTTTCCCTTCGACTCTTTGAATCCCACGGCGAGGGCCGCCGACTTGCCGTAGTTGCGGCGGAAGCTCAGCACCTTCACGCGCCTGGACCTGGCGTGGAGGGAACGGAGCACGCCGAGCGACCCGTCGACGCTTCCGTCATCGACGAAGATGTACTCGTAATCCTTTCCGAGACCCTTCATCACCGATTCGAGGGCTTCGAAGAGTTCGGCGAGACTGCCCTCTTCGTTGTAGACCGGAATGACCAGCGAGAGATCCACTATGCACCGGCTATCTGGACCCGAGGGTCCTCTGGAGAGCGGCGACCCATTCGATCTCCCTGGCGATGCCTTCGTCGAGACCGACCTTGGGAGAATACCCCAGTTCGCGCGCGGCAAGGCGGATATCTGCGTAGGTGTGCATCACGTCGCCCTTGACGGGGTCTTTGAAGACCACCTGCGCCGGGGCTAGCTTGGAGAGCTCCGCGGAGAGGATCTCGAGAACGCGGCTGAGTTCCACCGTGCTCCCTCCGCCGACGTTGAAGACGCTCTCGGCACCGCGGTAACGCATTGCGCGCAGATTGGCGTCCACGATGTCGGAGACGTACGTGAAATCCCTCGTCTGCGTCCCGTCGCCGTAGACCTCCATCGGCTTGCCGCAGAGTGCTCCGGCGATGAACTTGTGAAACGCCATGTCCGGCCGCTGTCTCGGCCCGTAGACGGTGAAAAACCGGAGCGCCACGACGGGCAGACCGAAGTTCCGCTTGTAGAGCAGGCACAGGGCTTCGCCCGAGAGCTTCGTCACGCCGTAGGGCGAAAACGGCCTCGTGGGGTGGCTCTCGTTCATCGGAAGCTGCGTGGTATCGCCGTAAACGGAGCTCGAACTCGCGTACACAAACCTCTCCAGAGCTCTGCCCCGGCACGCCTCGCAGAGCCTCTGCGTGGCGCGGATGTTCGCGTCGATGTACTCGTCGAACCTCTTTGCCCAGCTGTCTCTCACACCCGCCTGGGCGGCGAGGTGGAAGACGCAGGAGGCCCCGGAGAGTACCCGGTCGAGATCCAGTTCGTTGATCGATGCTTCGACGAGTTCGAAGGCGCCTTTTTTCCCGGCGGCGGCGATGTTTTGTCTCTTGATGCGAACGTCGTAGTTCGCGTTGAACGAGTCGATCCCGACGACGTGAAAGCCCATGCCGAGAAGCGACTCGCAGAGGTGCGAGCCGATGAACCCCGCGGCCCCCGTGACGACGACTTTGTCAGACATCTCGCGTCACTTTCCCCGCTGACTCTGCGCGGCGCTGTCCTGACCTTCATCCGCGCGCCCCAGACTGTCCCTCGACTCGAGTTCCTCGAGAGCATCCCTCAGTCCCGTGTCGGTGGGGTGCTTGGCAAGCCAGTTGTCGAGATACTTGAGCGCCTGCGCTTTCCGCCCGAACCGGAGCGACATTCCCACCGCGCTCATCACGGCGTCCCTGTGGTCCGGATCGCGGCGGATGAGCTCGTCGACGGACATGAGCGCCGAGTCCATGTGGCCCAGCCGTTCGTAGACGCCGGCCAGCCGGTAGAGGAGCTCCGTGTCCTCGGGCCTCTTCTCGATCTCGCGTTTGTAGTACGCCACCGCGCCCGTCGTGTCTCCGGATTCGAGACGGTACCAGCCGAGCCACAGGAGGGCGGGTTCGAGGTCGGGCGTTATCGCCAGCGCCACCTCGAGGTTCTTGATCGCCGACGGGAAGTCGTCCCGGCGCCCCTTGTCGAAGCCCAGCTGTGTGAACGCGGCGGCGTAGTTCTGTATGAGCCGCGTGATGTGATCGGAGCGATAGAGCGAGTCGTCGCGTTTCCAGTTCTTGTAGAGAATGCCGCCGTAATCGTACTTGTTCCAGATGTTGTCCTCGAGCCGTTCGATGTTGACCATGTTCTTTCCCTTCCGGGGAACGACACGGTACACGAGGCCCTCCATCTCGAGGTACTCGCGGTAAGGGGCGAACGTCTCCGGCGGGATGGTCACGGCGAAGTAGATGGGACGGTCGCGCATGTTGTTCTTGAGGATGTGCTGGACGGCGAGATCGCGGACGAGCACCCACCCGTCGTTCGTGGGCAGCGGTTCGAGCCTGTTGATCTCGTCGTCGTTCCACTTGATCGCGATTCTGGGCTCGTTGTCCCTGAGCTGCTCGATGTACCACGGCGTGTTGAGAAGGCTCAGGTTGACCACGTGCACGTCGGTTCTGTAGTGCTCGACCTCCTGGATGTACCACAGGGGGAAGGTGTCGTTGTCCCCGTTCGTGAACACGATCGCCTTCGGCTCGAGGCCGACGAGCATGTTCCTCGCGTACTTCTGGCATATGTAGTTGCTCGAACGGTCGTGCGTGAAGTAGTGGTGCGACAGGGTGAACATCGGGAAAGCCAGGAACACGAGACACGGGACCGCGACGGGCAGCGGGCCCGTGAGGCCCTTTCTCTGGGCGAAATTCTTGATTTCGTTCAGGACGCTCGCCGCTCCGATGGCGATGAACACGGCGAAGTAGTAGAACGCCGGCGAATAGAAATAGGACCGCTCGCGGACCTCGGCGTCCGAGAAGTTCAAAAAAACGATGAGGCCCAGGGACACCACTGCGAAGGTCACGAACAGCATCACGAACGTCTTCCTGTGCCTCGCCCACTGCTCGACGATGCCCCAGATGCCCAGCGCCAGAGGGATCACGGACCCGAGGTTGAGCTGACCGAGGAACGCGGAGGCCATTTGGAACTGCTCCTGGAAGTACCCGTTGAAATGCTTGAGCTGGAAAATGAAATCTGCCTTCCGCAGGAGAACGTTCGTCGGCGGATACTGCTCGCGCCGGAGAGTGTAGTAGAGCGCGCGCCACGATTCTGGATTGACTTCGTCGATGTTGGGGTTATGCCGCGAACGAATCGAGAGGTACAGGTGGACCGAAAGGCCCAAGGCGAAGAGAGCCGTGCAGACGAGGGCGAACATCGATTTTTTCGTCACCGTATACCATGCGAGAACGGCGAAAAAAACGGCCAGCAGGACGAGAGTGAACACTCCGCTTCGATAGATCGTCGCGTCGCCGAGGAAGATCACCATCGGAACCGTCGCCAGAAGGAACTGAAAGTTCGTGAACGTCTTCTGCTTCGTCATCAACACGAAAAAGAAGATCCCCGAGAACACGAG